>JAWWPL010000261.1:0-13038 GCA_033850605.1 Blastocatellia bacterium
GGGATGTAATTCCCCTGGGCAGGCTGGGAAAGGAGCTGGTGGTAATCGAAGCTGGTTTAGGCTTTGCTTTTCTTGGAGGCGTCGTCACTTACCTGCCCACTATCTACCAGGCGTTTTCGCGGCGCGAGGTAGGTATTTCACTGCTCGACGCCCGCGCGGGCTCGCCCCCAAGCGCCGGAGAATTATTACGGCGGAACGGTAATGATATGTCAGGACTCGAACAGTTACTCGATAAGTGGGAAGGATGGTCAGCAGAACTGCTCGAGAGCCATATCTCGTACCCTTTTCTGGTTTACTTCCACTCACAGCATGTTAATCAATCATGGTTGGGAGCGCTGATCGCCATCCTGGATGCTTCTGCCCTCGTAATTGCCGGCATCGATGGCGGACCGACTCGTCAGGCAAAGCTAACATTTGCCATGGCTCGACACGCCGTCGTCGAGTTAACTCAAAATTTCATCCTTTCGCCGCCAGCACCGGCCCGCGATCGCCTGCCATCATCCAGTTTCACCGTGTTGCGGAAAATGTTGGCGGAAGCCGATGTCAGTATGCGAGCCGGCACGGCAACTGAACAGAAACTTTCCGAGTTGCGTGCAATGTACGAACCATATGTCCAGGCCCTCGGCAAGTATTTATTGATTCCAACGCCGCCGTGGTTCCGGACTAGTGAGACGCCCGATAGTTGGCAGAGAAGCAATTGGCAGGCGTTGATTCCTATGGCTGCGGAGAGCGGCGCGATTTCCAAATCGAAGGTTTTGGCGACTGAATCAATCACAGCCAACTCCTGATGACGCAAGTTACTGAGCGAAGCAATGATGGACTCTGGATACATAACCGCCCTTGCCGCCCTCGGTGGCGCAGCACTAGGCGGTCTTACGTCGTTCGCGACCTCGTGGACGACGCTGCGCATCCAAATGAAGGCGCAGCAAAGTGAGAGTAGTAAGTCCAAACGACAAAAACTCTACAAAGCTTTTATCGATGACGCCGCCAAGTCTTATGGTGATGCCTTGATTCACGACAAGCTCGAAACAACTGGTTTGATTGACTTGCATTCGCTCGTCAGCCGAATGCGGGTCGTGTCATCTCAACCGGTTATTGAAAGCGCAATCAAAGTCGTCAAGGTGATAACGGACACCTATAACCAGCCAAACAAGACTCCTGAAGAGATAGAGGCAATGATTAGCGACGGGAGCGTAGATATACTGCTGAGTTTCAGTGAAGCGTGCCGCAATGAGTTTGAGGAAGGTCTACAAATTTGAGAGCGTCGGGTAGCTGCGAGAGTGCACCCACCAGCGGCACTTCTGCGCAACGCATGTGTGCGACCTTGAAGATGGGGCGAAGATGGTGGCGGTATGTATTGATTCGAAGCCAGCCGAAGCGATCCTTTGACGACCGCTAGGGAGTAAATACTGGCTCATATCGTTTCGTCAGACTACGCTGTACCCTCTCCAACGTTCGTAAAATCCGTTGCGAGTGTCATCTCAACTCACAACCTCCAACTGGGGGAAGCTGAAACTGGACGAGTGCCCATACCGCTGGCGCAAGCGGGCAGAGATCGTATAAGATGCCAAAGTTGAAGGCTGGATTTGGGCTAATCTGCTGGTCCAATAATGCCCGTAAATCATTGATACTAAAGGACTTACGCCCGCTTGGCTCAGTGGTAGAGCACTCGCTTCACACGCGAGGGGTCAATGGTTCGAATCCATTAGCGGGCACCAATTATTTTTTGTTCTTCAGTCGCATCCCACTGTTTTTTCCCAACTGCAACGATCAACAACACAAGCGACATGCCAGAGGGGGCCCCGGCAGACCCGGGCAAGTCGCGGCATAAGTGCGTTTGGATCTTATTGCAGGATTGGATGACCACCGCCACGGCTGTGGTCGGCGGTTCTTTCGTAAAGCGCGCGGTCATTGTAGTAAAGAATTAGATGCTCGCCTTCGAAGCGAACGACATTCGAGACACGTCCAAGGTCTCGGTCATGTTCCGCAATGACGAAAGCACAAGGATTGAACGCCAGCACCATGCCTGCTGCGTAAATGAAACCACCCTGGTCATAATCGGTTCCGGCGTATTGCTGTGCCGGAACTGCAATGTCCGGAGAGTACTGGCCCTGGCTGTTCTTTAAGCGATCTGCACGTCCGATGAAAACGGTATAGTCCTCGAATCTCATCCGGTTGCGATAGCCATGTCGCGCAGCAACGGCAAATAGGTCCGCAAATCCACCGTCAATCGCACTAAGAATATCAGCACGAGGTGTGGTACGCGCGAACACGGTAACCCCTCGCGGTGTTGTCGTCACCACGGGAAAATTGTCTCCGGTAACCTGTTCGGCCCGCGCTATCAAAGCCGGATTAGTCGAGCGATAGGCCGGATTCGTCGAGGAATGGTAATGGGTAGCTGCAACTGAGAAAGTAACAGTCAGGATCAACAGTACGGCCTTGGCACCATTTGTGAATCTTGTTAACTTCATTGTTCTTTAAGACGACGAAACCCATCCCATGCACGGGTTTCATGTTACGCCTCCAAATTACGGGGGTAAGCCGGTCAGCGCGACTAAGGCTTCCCTTTCCTATTGGTGTTTTGATTGTTCGGTGGAGGGCTTGTATCTTTTTTCTTATCTACCACTTTCGGCGTCTCCTTAGGGGGACGATTGTCATTCTTTTGAGCATATACGCCGACCGAGATCATCATCCCCATCAATACCGCCACCAGAATTTGTCTTAAGTCCTTCATAACCGTTGCCGCCTCCTTGCGTCCCTTACAATTCACGCTAGAGGGAGAGGCGGGGAGTTGCGCTGCCTTGCTCTTCAGCAATATGGGTGCCATGGATACCCTACCACCGGACTGACAGAGCCCTTTACGGTAAACAATCAGTCGTTCGGCCCTTTATTCCCACGAGATTCCCATGAGTTGCCCCAACGAACACGCTGCTCAGTCAGCTCATTTCGGCTTTTTCCGCTCCGTTTCGAACCATTTCAGCACCGTATCGTGCATCCGAGGCAACTGGTTAAGCCCTCTATCGCCGCACCGCAATGCTGAGGTTGCCCACGTTGTTGCTGTTGTCAAAAGCCCGGAGCGAAATCGTATGTTCACCGGCGCCCGCGACCGCCAGGTCCAGCGAGTACCGCTCGCGCTGACTATCCGCGATCCCATCATCCGGAAACACCTCGTGCCAGGCGCCGCCGTCGATGCTGACATCGGCTCTTTTGATGCGGCCCGTGGCATCCTCGACATCAAAATTTATCCGAATGTGGTCCGCGCTGATCTGGGGTGGCGATACGGACCGAACGACCGGCGGGGTGTTGTCGATATCTATGGGCTCGCTGATTCTCTCTCCGGAAAGGGCAAAGCCGGAAGGATTGTCCAGAACATCTGTCGCGATAACCTTAAAAACGTAACGCCCGTCCGCAAGGCTTGCGCCATCGACCGTATAAAAGTTTTCCCGGACATGCTCTTTGAGCAGACGAAAATTGGTTTCATTCAATGAATGGTAATACACCGAATACTCGAGCGTATCGTTGTTCCGATCTTCACCCTGCCATTGCAATGCTCGGGCTCCCCGCTGATAGACGCGTCGCGGGGGAGCTTGTGCGATCATTCCGAAGATTGCCGGATCAAGGCCGGACGATTCGATGTTTGGGTCGATTTGGATCTGCAGCTGCGGCAACAAGGCAACTCCGGGGGGAAGAACGGTTATTGCCAACACCTCCGGCGCTACGTTGCGCGGCAGATACGCGACGCTTACGTCATCGAGTTGGGGTTCATTCCTGGTTGCAGCCCCTCCGCGTAACGCTGCGCGCCATTGAATGAATCGGGCCTTTGGACTGATAATTTGTGAACCCTTCGCGTCAGTATAGTTGGCGCTCCAATCGCTCCAGGTCGAATCCGGGCGCTCGCTATTTCCAGTTCGCGTTTGCAACTCGATTGGTCCTGTTCCGCGCCACCAGATTCGTCCCCACGAGGCCACCAGCTTCGCATCACGTACCGGCGACTCGTAGCTTCCTTCGTTCACTGCCGACTCGCCAAAGCGAAAAAGCTTTCCCTGATTACTCGAGGCTGCATAGACATTTGCACCACGAGTGATTAACGAAGAAATCTGCCCTTCGCTGGATTGCAGCAAGAGGGTGTCCCGGCCGTCATCCGTAACGAAATAGATTCGGCCTTTATCAGATGTGCCAATCAATACGCCGTCTCGCGCAGCCGCGATAGCGAAGGCGGTTACCGACGTCGAACTCCAGACGACGTCACTGCTGCCGTCCGGCATGATATGAAAGACGGCACTGCGGACGGTTGAAAGATCATTTCGGCTGCGGGCGGGTTGGGCCGCCGCGGCAGCGGTTGCGTCTTCAGCAGTGCTCGTGGCCGTGATGGTCGCGGCTGCGGCAGCATCGGTCGTTTGCGCAGCGCTTGCTGACTGACTCCGAGTGGTGGAGGCGGCATCGCTCAGGGCCAGTGCATAAATCGAACCGTCGGGCGCTGACGCCAATGCATGAATTTCTCTGAGTGATGCGTCATAGAGGCCAAACGCTTTGCCGTCCGGCGAAATGCGCAACACGAGGCCGCCGGGATCAGTGCCGGCAATCAAATCTCCCTGTTTGGTCACAGTCAGCGACATCACATGAGTCTGATTCGTATTGATGAGCAAAGAATTCTCGGGTTTAGATCCCGCCGCGCGTACCCGATACAGCTTTCCATTGTCACCGGTACCGACCGCCAACGAGCCATCACCCAAAATCGCCAGCGACCAGATGTATTTATCCGCGGGATCGAAATAGATCTCAGCCTTTCCGTCCGCGGTCACGCGATAAACTTTGCCATCGGGCGAGGTGGCGGCAAAGACGACGCCATCCCCGGCGATCGCCAGTGCTGTCACATCCAGCTCAGGCGCCTTATAAAGCAGACTTCCCTTCCCGTCCGGACCAATCCTGAAAATTTTCCCATCGTGGCCGGTGCCCAGGTATACATTGCCGCCAGCATCCATGGCCGCCGACCAGACATAAGCCTGATCGGTATTAAATAGCTGGCGAAGATTTGGAGCCAGCGTCAGGATTCCGCTGTCAGTGACAGAGACTCCGCGCGCTTCACCCTTCAGTAGTTCCGCACGCGAACTGATATTCCAAACAACCGGTTCGCCGGCTAACGCCTTGGCAGAGAAACCACTGCCAGCCAGGAAAAAGATGGAAATAAAGATTGCGATAAGTTTGTGTTTGAACATGTGCCAGGGACCCTGCCGGATTCTGAGAAAGTTTAATTACCAACGTACTTCGCGTAGAGCGATCGTGCTGTCGCTATGTCGTCCGTACCGCGAATGATCGAACGCGCGTCTTGAAAAACGGTCAATTCATAGTCGCCGGTTCGAAAACGAACCAGGTAGTCGTTCCCTTTAACTTCGCCGGCTGATTTCAGTCGTTGACTAAGTGCAAGTAGATCAACCTGCACCGGAAAAGCTGGAGAAACTTGCACTGCCTGTCTGCCGCAAAGAACCGCTGCGAACTCCCGGTCCTCTGCTTCCAGGCTTTCAAATCGACCAAGTCCGCAGCTGAGACAGTCCGGAGCACGCTCGCCGATGCCAATGCGTCGCCATTCATTGCGCCAGACGTCAAATTGCATCAGAGACTTGTGCAAGCTCTCGGGATGGCCGGTAAGAAGTTTTAGTGCTTCGGTGACCTGCACTGCGGCAACCACGCTGATGATCGGCATGATGACCCCGGCCGTGTCGCAAGTGGGCGCGCTCCCCGCCGGCGGCGCTTCGGGAAAGATACAACGCAAGCAGGGCCCTTGCTGCGGTTGGATCGTCATAGTTACGCCGTACGACCCTACCGCTGCCCCGTAGATCCACTTCACGTTGTGTTTGACGCACGCATCGTTGATCAGGTAACGCGTTGAAAAGTTGTCGGTACCATCCAAGACCAGATCGCAGCCGCTGATCAGTCTTTCGATGTTCGCATGATTCACGTCAACAATCTCGGCTTCGACGGTGACTGCTGAATTGATTTCGCGCACGTGCCGGGCGCAGGCGATGGCCTTCGGCAAACGCTCGCTGGCGTCGAGCTCCGTGAACATCGTTTGTCGTTGCAGGTTGGACGATTCCACGAAGTCGCGATCCGCTATGCGCAGCCGGCCCACGCCGGCGCGGGCGAGTGCTTCGGCTTGCGCCGAACCGAGAGCTCCGCAGCCCACTATTAAAACGCGCGAGCTGAGCAGACGGCTCTGCCCTTCTACGCCTATGCCGTCAAAAAGAACCTGCCTGCTATAACGATCGTCTTGAGATTTCAAATTGAAATTATCCAGAGACCTGTTCAGAGTTTAGCCTTTAGGCTGCCGATCGCGGCGCCAGCCAGGCTTGAACTCTAAACTATCAGCTCAACGTTCGGACGGCCGCGGCGCGCATAACGTCGACATCAGGAGCATTCCCAATCCAAATTTTGAATTGTTCCACAGCCTGGGCCAGAAGCATTTCGATCCCGCCCAGCGTTTCACTCCCAGCCGCGCGCGCTTCGCGCAAAAACTGCGTCTCCAACGGATTGTAAACGAGATCGTAAGCCAACCGCACCCCGCGAAACTGATCGACCGTCGCTACTGTCTCGTGTTCACGAACGCCGAGCGTTCCCAGCGGCGTCGCGTTCACCACGAGATCAAAGCCGGCGAACGAGGTGTCTGTAACTCGCTCTATGTCGACTTCGAACTCTTCAGACAACTCTCGCGCTTTGTCTGGATCGCGAACGAACAGAGAGACACGAGCGCCCTCGTTGCGCAAAGCCCACAATGCGGCCCGGGCGCTGCCTCCCGCACCCACAATGGCGCACCGAGCATCGCGCAAAGATCCAAACCTGTGCCTAAGTGGCGCGGTAAATCCCAAGGCGTCAGTGTTGTAGCCGTGCAGTTCATCTCCCCGAACAACAATCGTATTAACCGCTCCCATTCCCCTGGCCGCCGGATCAATCCAATCAAGAAACTGCATTACTGCTGTCTTGTGCGGCGCAGTCACGCTCAAGCCGTGGAGGTTCCAATCGAGTTCGCGCGAGCGGGGATGCGCCAGTCGCTGCATGAATTGGCCCACGTTGCCTACTTCGAAGGGAACATAGACGGCATTCGTTTCAGCGACGGCAAAGGCAGCATTATGAATATGCGGCGACAATGAATGCGCAACCGGATTGCCCATCAACCCAATGATTTTTGTTTCCTGATTGACCTTATCGATTCGATAAACTTCACGGAGTTCCCTGGCCGTCAGTTGCCCCGGCGCCGTGGCGCACTCATCAGCGAGAGCGCCGTACGTAAGAAACGACCCGCGCGAAGGCCCGAGAATTCGGGTCATGATTCCGGCCTGACCCATGGCGATCGCAATCATCTGGCGGCCTTCGCGCTGGGCGCGTTGCAGCAAATGAAAGATCGGAAGGCAGTCCGTCGCATCGTTAGCCTGGACTGCGATCTTCAGGATTCGCGCGGGCGTAGCGGCCATGCGCTCATAGACTTGATCAAGATCGGAGGGGACACCACTGAAATCATGATGAGAGCAGATCACGCGACTCCAGTCGATCGAGGCCGTCTCGGCGTCAAAGCCTTGCACGAGATCAAGCTCCAGGTCCATCAAATCACTATCGGTAAGCGTCTTCAGCGCAACCCAAAAACCACGGCGAGCCTCGTAATCACTCGCAGCCCGTCCACCTTCTTCGGCCGGCCGGAAAGTTAGAATCACGGGAGCATGTTCGCGATTTAGATGGTCGCGCAGGAGTTTAAACGCGGCATCGTGTTGGTCATTATCGAGATAATCCAGGCGCGCCTCGACGATGTCGGCAACTTCCTCCGCGCGTTCGAGCGCCAGGCCCAACTCGATTGCGCGTTGCACGCAAACCGGAACACAGATTTTCGGAGGATTCTCTTTCATCAAACACGATGCGAGGCGATGCTCGTCCGCTTCTCCGAGAAGCGCGTCATCGCCTCGACTAAGGACTCAAATACTCTTTCAAACTCTAAGGCGCCTTTTCATCGCTGCTCATTGGATCGAAGTGTCGGGTGGGCGCTTCAGCGCCGAGATGTCTGGTGGTCCCTTCAGTAACGCTGGGAACGGGAGTCATCAGCTCTCCCGTTCTTAGTGAAGGCAAACTTCCCATTCGCGGACCCGTCGTGATCTGAGGTTGTTCCGCAACCGCATTCGTACGCTTGAATTCGCGCGCGCGAATAATTTCTGAAATGCCTTTTCCGAGCAGCGTGAACGCCGGGATCAGGAGCCAGTACCACCAGGTCCAACCCCCGGGACTGTACCTGCCCACCAGGACTGAAATGATCATGAAGGCGAGGCCCATCATAAGGTGCCTGATGCCTTCATCCAGACTTGGTTCACGACGCCGCTTGCGCCGGGAGCCGCGATCGTACTTGTCATCGTCCCGGGCGGCCAACTGGCCATTCAAGGCTTGAGGAACCAGGCTGATATTCGCGCCGCACGACCGGCAGAAGCTCGCGCCATCGACGTTTTGCGTGGCACATTTCGGACAGAACATTTCAGAAATCCTCCGAGTGGCACGCGCATCGTGCGCGTGATTCACGAACGGGATGCCCGCGGCGCCACCCCTGTCTTAACGAAAACCAAGAGGCTAGCGTTCAGAGTTTAAGCAGGCGCAGGGTTGGGGTTGGCAATCGCTCGCTGCCGTAATGCTTCGTAAAGGATAATACCGCCCGCAACCGACACGTTTAGTGACTGAATCTTTCCGCGCACCGGAATCTTCACCAGGACATCGCAGTTTTCACGTACCAGGCGATGCAGGCCCGCGCCTTCACCCCCCAAAACTATGGCTGATGGACGCGTCCAATCCCATTCCGTGTAATTCATGGCCGCATCTGCAACGGCGCCGACGACCCAAACGTTACGCTCTTTCAACTGTTCAATCAAACGATTGAGATTCGTCGCGCGCGCGACGGGCACGTGCTCAATGGCGCCGGCGGCGGCCTTCGCAACAGCATCAGTTAATCCGGCGGCCCGACGCTCGGGGATAAAGACGCCATCCACGCCGGCGCATTCGGCCGTCCGCAGGATCGCGCCCAGATTACGTGGATCCTCCACGCCGTCAAGCACGACTATCAGCGGTTCGCTTTCGGTTCCGACCCGCGTGGCGATCGCGGACATCAGGTCGTCCACGTCAGCATAATGAGCACGCGCGATGCGCGCCATGACGCCCTGATGGTGCGTATTCCCTACCGCGCGATCGATCGCGGTCCGGGGAACGCGCTTAACGGTCACCTTTCTAATGTTTGCCAACTCGATCAGTTCGCGCAGTCGCTCGTCGCGTGTACCCTCCGCCAAAATAATCTCAGACGGGACCCGATCACCTGCACGCAGTGCTTCGAGCAGCGGATTCACACCGTAAAGGAATTCCTGATTTGCTGGGCCTGAGCTAGCCGGCGGCTTTTTCTTCATCAGTAGTTTCCAAGTCGCGCAGTTTCACGTACTGGCGCAGCCGCGAGTAGCTGTTGAATTGCCTTTCATTATCGAGGGTCGTGACGGTGGATACGTCGACCTTTCCCACCCCGCTGCGGCGCCATGCACCTTTATTTGTTTGTGGCTCGAGAGGCCAAACAGTTCCCAGGACTGCCTGAACACCGCGGTAGGTGTCGTCAACTTCAACTTTCAGGGCGCGACGGCCAAGCAGGTTAAGCAGCTTCGTAAAGTTCTCCGCGGCCGTGATCGATTTCTCAGTTCCAAGACACGAGAAATCAAAACTATTGGCATAAACACGGACGCCCAAGTCATTTGAACTTGCGTAGAGATCCATCAACGGCTCGTCTGAGAACAACTCTCGAGAGTCGAGCGGCTTGGCGCTGCTGCGCCGCCTGCGCTCTTCCACAACCACTCGCTTGACCAGCCAACGCCCGGTTACGACTAGGATCAGATCGTCCCACTTGATTGAGATTCGTTCTCCTCGAAGAGGCGTCGCCACCAGTCCTTCGTCCGTGAATGTAAGAGCGCGAATCCTTGTCACGGGTAAGTCGAGGTTTAATGTGTCTTCTCTGAAAATCTCCACGCCGATTCCCAGTGGCAGCAATCTGTCCGCGATCGTCGTAGCCTGCTCGATCGTTTCCGTGCGCGCCAGCGGAACCGGCTGCCCAGAGCCGATCGCAACTTGCACTTCGGCCGTCTTCAGATCAAGGACCGTGGCGGCTTCTGTTAACGATGATTCAGACAAGACCTGGCTTTCAACTGACGCAAGAACGACATAGAAACCTGATTCGACGCTCGCTGTTTGTACGTTCCCGGCAACCGGCTGAGTGGGCGGCTGAGGGTTCGTCGCTGCCTTGGATGCCGGCAGCCCGGTTGCGCGCAGAACTGCGCCACAGTAAAGGCAATTTGTGCGCGTCGGTGGGTTCGCCCGCAGACATTCATCGCAGGTGATCATTTCGGCCGGCGCAAAGCTCCGCGGCCCAATGTCGGAACCCGTTTGGAAACCCGAAGAGCCGTTGTCACCGTCGCTCAATCAAATTCTCCTGTAGTTTGTTGTGGCACGCCCAGCTTGCGCGTGATTCACGGGAGAGACGCCCGTGCCACTCTTTCAAAATGAGCCGCTCCGACTATAGCTTAACTTGACCGCGAGCACATCTGAGCCGCATTCTAGTTGGCATCAATACAAAACTTTAACGGAGCCTACTACTTTGAACCACTTCGATTCGACGAACAATATTTCTTTACAGTTCGGCCATCGCGGAAAAGTGGCAATCTTTATTGACGGGAACAACCTGTTTCACGCGGCACGCTTTCACAATATCGACATCGACTACAACAAGCTGCTGCGTGTGCTACTCGGTGATGGTCATTTGTTTCGGGCTTTCTTCTATACCGGCGTGGATGCCGGCGCTGAACGTCAGCAGGGGTTCCTGTTGTGGATGCGGCGCAACGGTTTTCGGGTCGTGCAGAAAGAGCTGAAGACCTTCTATGACGGCACGCGAAAGGCAAACCTTGATGTTGAAATTGCCGTTGACATGCTCTCTCTGGCCGGCCGCTACGATACCGCGGTGCTGGTTTCGGGCGACGAGGACTTTGTCTATGCGGTAAATTCGGTCGCTTACAAAGGTTGCCGCGTGGAGGTGGTGGGCTTCCGATCAAATACCGCACCCAAACTGATCGATGTGGCGGATTGCTTTATTGATCTGGGCGAGATTGCCGAGAGAGTGCGCAAAGAGTTTACCCACGGTATTAAGGATGAAGAGCGCGATTTGCATGTATCGCACCAGCCGCCGCCACCGGCATCATTCATTGAGCCCGAGGCGCTGCCTCCACCTTGCAGCTCGCCAACTGAGATTCCAGCGCCGGATGTGCATGCGTTTCATCCGCCGATTGGATCTATTATTGAAGCCGGCGCCGCTGATGGGTTGGATCAGCTTAACCCAGGAAGCGACTTCATTCGGGTCACCGACGATCAGTAAGTCGCGCGCGTTCGTGAATAGGTCTAAACCCAATAAAGCGAGTGGCCGCTAGCTAAGTTGAGCGTTGACCTCCAGGCAGAACGCAGTCATTTTCTTCCGCCATCTCGGACCTGAAATCGAACAATACCAATCCTTAGCCGCATTCACGCCGTTTACCCACAGGGTTACTAGACCGGGCGTTTGACGCCCGGGGACGCGCATGATTATTTCCCAAGCCCGTTTCAACGCGCTTGGGGACTGCAAGGCTTTAGCCCTTGTCAGCGAATTCAAAAGCACGCTGAAGCGCGCTGAAATTAATCGGTCCCGCAGGGTCCCAGCACTAATGAGGGTGTGTCAGAAGCCCGAGCATAAGCACGGGCGACACCGACGACGGTCGTCTATCGGCATCAACATAACGGTTCGTCTCAACTTTTCTTGAAGGACGAGTGCTTACAAGTGTTGCCCTTCCTCACAGTCGGGTGGTGTCTAATTTGCGGGAGACAGTCCGAGGACGGCATTGGAGTCAGTACCGGGAGCGGTAGCGACCGGGTCGCAACTTGCCCACCATCCAGGATCGCGATCACGAGACCCGGTCGCTACCGCTCCCGGTACTGACCTCATCCTCAAATTAAGACACTACCCACAGTCGGGCTTCTGACACACTCTCTAAAGCGCAGGGCTATTAACCGTTCGGCAAGCCGACTGAAGACGATTAAACGAACTGGATGTGTCTGCCGCGGCTGTTTACTCTTTCAAACGACCCACTACGAATAACGGTCAAACCCTTCCAGTGCACACCCGCTCTATGATAAATAGCGCAGCCAGCCAGGTCTTTTACGACGGACGTTGTTTCACCCTCACTAAGGAGTCGCCAATGAAAAGCAAACAACCCAAGGGAAACTCGAAATCAACTCAGCGGAAAAATGTTGTGCAGGCCCTCGGCACCTTAATCATCCTCGCGTTGATAGCTGTGGGAATTGCCGCTTTGCTGGGTGTGTCATGGCAAAAGATTCTCACGATCACGATTATTTCGGCAGTGTTCTTTGGTCTCGGTATCTTGAACGCCCTCAGCGAACGCCTGCGCAGAGGACAATACATCGAGAAGGCTTTCGCCGCTTACTTCACCTTCTGCGGTTGGATGCTTCTTGCCTTTCTACCCGTCTCGGGACTTCTCTATTTGAATCGCCTGGTTCTGGAACAGCTTGCGCTGAGTGTCCAGATCGTGGTGTTCGTTATTTGGGGAGGACTGCTGGCTTGGTGGGTGGGGCTGGTGGCAACCGAGACAAGGCGTGAACGTCTCTTCCGCTGGCTTGAGGAGAGAGTGGGCCGCTTTAGCCCGCTGGCCTACTCCTTCAACTTGTTAATGTTTGCAATGATCTTCTTCTCCTCGGTGACTTACGTATTCTGCGCCCATGGAAAACTAAGGTTCATCGGACCACCGGAAACCAAATTGTCTTTTGATAGTCTCCAGAGTTTCTACATCTGGCACTTTCTCGAAGCCGTGCCTCTGCTCAAGGTGAATGAAACTCTGGGCTTCAAGGCGCCATTGAGTTATGACAGTGGGCTGGTGGGTATGGTGCTCTTGCTGTTCAAGCTGGCGGTGATTGTACCGGTGGTTGCTTGCTTCGCATCTTATTGGAAGA
>JAWWPL010000277.1:0-2665 GCA_033850605.1 Blastocatellia bacterium
TCGCACGCGTAACGAGCAAATTCGATGCAGGCGGTCTGCATACCCAGACAAATTCCAAAGTAAGGCGTGCGCGTTCGCCGGGCATAAGAGATGGCCCGGATCATTCCTTCGACGCCACGCTTGCCAAATCCTCCCGGCACCAGAATCGCATCGAAATCTCGCAGTCGCGACTCGTAGGTGTCGTCCATCAACTCTTCCGACTCGATCCAACGGACGTTGACTCGGACATTGTTTGCAACGCCGCCGTGCGTCAGCGCTTCACGCAAAGATTTATATGAATCCTCGAGCTCGACGTATTTGCCGACGATGGCGATTGCCGTTTCGCCCGACGATGGCTGCCGCACCGTCGACACCAGTTTGCGCCACCCACTGAGGTCGACCGCGGCGGCGATTTCATTCAAGTGCAAAGACGAAACGATCAGTTCGTCCAATCCCTGATCGTGAAGGTTCAGGGGCACGTCATAGATGGTGTCAACATCCTGAGCGCTAATCACCGCCGACTCCTTAACATTACAGAAGAGCGCGATTTTCGCGCGCAGATCGTGCGACAACGGTCGATCCGATCGACACAGCAACACGTCGGGAGCTATACCGATCTCGCGCAGTTCTCGCACTGAATGCTGGGTCGGCTTGGTTTTCAGCTCGCCGGCGGCGGCGATGTAAGGCACCAGCGTCGCGTGAATAAACAGAGCGTTCTCGCGCCCCTCTTCATTTCCCATCTGACGAATCGCTTCCAGGAAGGGCAGCGATTCAATGTCGCCGACCGTGCCGCCGATTTCGACGATCACTACGTCGGCTTCGCCGTTCGGAGTGACCGCGCGAATCGCCGCTTTGATTTCATTGGTGACGTGAGGAATGACCTGGATCGTCTTGCCGAGATAATCGCCGCGACGCTCTTTTTCGATCACTGAAAGGTAGATGCGGCCGGTCGTCCAGTTATTGGCCTGCGAAAGATGCGCGTGGGTGAACCGCTCGTAATGGCCAAGGTCGAGATCCGTTTCGGCGCCATCATCAGTAACGAATACTTCACCGTGCTGAAACGGCGACATCGTGCCCGGATCGACGTTGATATAAGGATCGAGCTTGATCAGCGTCACTCGCACGCCGCGCGCTTCGAGCAATGCTCCGATCGAAGAGGCCGCCAGGCCCTTGCCCAGACTGGAAACCACGCCACCTGTTACGAAAATATATTTAGGCATTTTTCACTCCTCTTAAAGCCTTTATAGGACTTATTTCTTTTTCTTCCCCGCTTCCGGCGGATCGTCGGGCTCTTCTTCGTCGTCATAGATCCCGCGACGCAAATCCTGCTGCACCTCAACTGCTTTCTTTGCGGCCGGGTCCAAAATCCCCTGCAAGCCCATCAACCCAGTGGCCCGCCCGCCTTCTTTGCGGCGCCGCTGAAACTCTTCTTCGTCCTTCACGTCATACGGCTTGGTGATTTGATTGAGGAGGAGTAACGCGCCCACAATCACCAGCGCAATAACTCCCAGTCCAATCCAATCGCCTGAACTCATTCAAACCCTCAGTGGCACAGGCTTCAGTCTGTGATCCTTCTCTTCCTTCTTGAAGGCCGCTCTAAACAGCGGTTCGCGTCTGACGTTCGACAATCGCCCGGACACGCTCCAAATCCTCCAACGTATCGACCCCAATTGATTCTGACGCGGCCTCAACGACCTTAATTCTTACTCCGCGTTCCAATGCGCGTAACTGCTCCAGCGACTCGCGGCGCTCGCCATCACTCTGCGGCCAGTCGGCGAACTGTAGAAGAAACTCGCGACGGTACACATAGAGACCGGTGTGCTTTCGAAAAGAAAAAAGCAGCGCCGGTTCGTTCCTGAGCGCTGCTTCAATTGAGCCATGTTTTGTCACGGCCTGATTAGGCCAGGGAATAGGATTGCGCGAAAAAGAATTCGCATAGCCATCACCGTCTACTACCACCTTCACCACTGCCGGATTCAGAACTTCAGCGGCTTCGGTCATAGGTTCAGAAGTAGTAGCCATCAAAACCTCTTCATTCATGGACAATGCATTAACCGCGCGGTCGATTGTCTCGGGTTCGATCAAAGGCTCGTCGCCTTGCACGTTAACAATGATTTTCGCATCGAGATCGCGCGCCACCTCAGCGACCCGATCAGTGCCGCTAGCATGATCGGCGCTAGTCATCATCGCTTCGAACCCGGCAGACGTAACTGTGTCAAAGATTCGCGCATCATCGGTGGCGATTATTACTCGCGCTACAGTATGCGCCGCCAATGCCCGCTCGGCTACCCATAAAATCAGCGGTTTGCCCGAGATTTTTAATAAAGGCTTGCCGGGCAGACGACTGGAACTGTAGCGTGCGGGGATTACTGCGACTGCAATTTGGTTGGAATTTTTCTCCGTGGGATCCACGGGATTACACGTTAGCGCGGTAGTGAGTGTGGTGTCAATGCGCGCGTGGGCAGTGGAACAGTTTGCCTCCCTCTCCCTTTGGGAGAGGGCCGGGGTGAGGGCTTAGTACGGCAGGCGCGGAATAATTCACCGCGCTTTAGCCCGTTTGCGAGACGAGCCACCAGTCAATTCTTCAACGCAGTTGCTGCTTGCGAAGAATTCCCAAACGGATTGCGGATTGAAGCCCGCAGCAAGGTTGTGGTCGCAGTTTGCGCTCAGGCCCTCACCCCAACCC
>JAWWPL010000306.1:0-17767 GCA_033850605.1 Blastocatellia bacterium
CGCACGTGCAGGGCCTTGCTGGACCAGAGAAGTCTGGCCTCGCAATGGCGAGAGACAGGCGCCATGTCGCCCGACCAGTACCGTTCGATCGCGACCGGATGCGCCTTGTTCCATTCAGCGCTCTTCAAATCGCTGACCGGCAAATCGGTCGCGATGTGATGTGCCCCAATGATTCTATCGTCCATCATTTTGCCTTTTGTCTTACGTGCCGTCGGCCCGAGATGTTTTGGGCCTTATGAAGTCATCAGTACCACCTGCGTAAGCGGGTGGGTTAAGGACTCAACGCGCCGTCTTTATGAATGTACCCACCCGCTCACGCGGGTGGTACTGACCTCATTATGACGACAACCTCACTCATTAAATTGCACGCGCGGCGGCGGCAATCGATACGTCAGCTGCTCTTCCTCATCCTCGTTTTTAGCCGGTGTCAGCCGTTCAGGTTCTGAATACTGCAACTTGTACAGCTTCCAATACAAGCCCTGCAGGGCCAGCAGGTCTTGATGCGTGCCCTGCTCGCGAATTTCGCCGTGATGCAGCACGATGATTTTGTCCGCGCGCTGAATCGTCGACAGGCGGTGCGCAACCACGAGCGACGTGCGATTGCGCATGACTCGATCGATGGCCAGTTGAATAAACTGTTCGGTTTCAGTGTCGATTGAGCTGGTTGCTTCGTCCAGAATCAATAAAGCCGGATCGAAGGCCAGCGCGCGCGCGAACGAGATCAACTGCTTCTGGCCCACCGACAATCCTGCGCCGCGCTCGCGCACTTCCGACTTGTAATCATGTGGCAGGCGTTGGATGAAGTTATCCGCACATACTTCCGCGGCGGCCCAGCGAATGCGCTCGTCGGAAATATCTTCGCGGCCCAGGCGAATGTTGCTTTCCACCGTGCCGGTGAAAAGAAAAATATCCTGAAGGACCACGGCGAAGTTTTCTCGCAGCGACTGCAACTCCCAATCGCGCACGTCGACACCATCAAGCATGACGCGACCCTTCTGCACGTCATAAAAGCGCATCAATAGGTTCGTAATCGTCGTCTTGCCTGAACCGGTGTGGCCGACCAGCGCTACGGATTGTCCGGGGCTTATCGTGAACGAGACATCTTTCAAGACCCAGTCATTTTCTTTATAGGCGAACCAGACATTTTCAAATTCAATGCGGCCCTCAGCGCGTCCCGTCTTAAGCGGCTCGGCGGGAGTCGTAATCGCGATCGGCAGATCGAGGGCCTGAAAGATTCGATGTGAAGCCACAACGGCGCTTTGCAATACGTTGTACTTGTCCGAAATATCCCGGATCGGCTGAAACAGAAATCCGGAGTACTGAATGAACGCGACCAGCGCGCCCAGACTCAGCGCGTGGCTCATGACGCGATAACCGCCGTACCAGATAATCAAGGCGATCCCCACGGCGCCGATGAAATCCACCAGGGGAAAGAAGACGGCATAGTAAAAGATCGTGTCGATGTTCGCTTTGCGGTGCTGGTCGTTGATATCAGCAAAGCGACGCAGTGATTTAGCTTCCGCATTGAAAATCTGCACCGTCTGCGCGCCCGAGAAATGCTCTTGCAGAAAAGCGTAGATGCGGGCCACGCGGGTGCGAACCATGTCATAGCCGCGGCGCGCACCCTTGCGGAACCACGTGGTCGCAGCGATCAGCATCGGCACGGTTAGCAAAGTTACCAAAGTCAGGCGGGGATCCTTCCAGGCCATCACCGCTATGATTCCCGCGATCATCACCAAGTCTCCGAGCAGGTCGGTGACACCGGAAGTAAACAATTCGTTCAGCGCGTCTACGTCGGCGGTCAGTCGGCTCATGATGCGGCCAACCGGATTACGATCGTAATAAGCGACCTCCTGGTGTTGAAGCTTGTCATAGAGTTCGCGGCGCAAGTCGAACATGACGTACTGGCCGATAGTATTCAAGAGCACAACCTGGAAGTAGGAAAAAACAAACCGCGCGAGCTGAACGCCGAGATATATCAGCGCGAACAACATGACAGTCACTCGGAAGGAGCCCAGGAAGTGTTCGCGGAAAGTTAACGGCACTACGGCGACTGTCGTTTTCGGCAGGATGTAGCCATCGATCGCCCATTGGGTGAATTGCGGCTGCAAGAGAACCAGCAGATTCAGCAGTAGCGTTAGAATCAGTGCCGGCACCAGCAGTCGCGCATAAGGCTTCAGATAGCGCAAGAGCCGTCGTGCCACCTGCAAGTCGTAGGTCTTGCCGATGGCTTCTTCTTCGTGAAATTGTTTGACCGCGGTGGACATTCTTATTGAATCTTAGAGCCCCGATTTGAAATTTCAGATCTCAAATTTGAGATCTGAACTACGCTTTTGCTTAACCACAAAGAGGCTCAAACGTCTGGAGTCAAATCGCTTCCTCTCTCGGTGCATCGGTGCCTGTTCGTGGCTGCCGTTTCAACCCGAATAGCGCTTCATGACTAATTCAAAACAGTTTCTATGACACTGCGCGCAAGTGATCCTTCCTCGGAAAGTGGAGCACCATTCCGATCGCGGCCAGAATAAATCCGAAGCGGTAATATCCTGAGCCCGTCGTGAAATGATCCATCAACGCAAAGAGGGCCGCCGATTCGCAGAGAGCAAAACTAACTATGTAAGCGCTCATAAGAGCCTGTAGCTGCTGCTTTTCTATCGCTTTCTTCAACAGCTGCTGCTTGAACACAAACGAAGTCGAAACAGTCGCGAACCCAAGGCCCAACAAAATAATGCTAAAGGTCTGGTCCCCCTTGCCCGAACTGGGTATAAATAGTGCGAGCGCGAAGAGAATGCCTATGCTAATAAGAATGGCGACCCAGAGAATGAGAAAGACTCGGTAGCGCGCATCAACTTTGGCTTCCACTTCCTGCGGATTGGTAAGCTGCATGGTTCATCCTCCTATGTTGCCGCCAACTCTTCTTCGAGCAACTGACGCTCGTAAAGGTTCTTGTATTCACCGTCGCGAGCCAATAGTTCTTCGTGCGTGCCGCGCTCGATGATTTGTCCTTCATCCAAAACACAAATGAGATCCGCGTGCCGCACGGTCGAGATGCGATGCGAGATGATAATGCTGGTGCGCTCGCGCATCACGCCCCGAAGCTGAGTCAGAATCTTTTCTTCGGTGTAAGTATCCACCGAAGAAAACGCATCATCGAGGATCAATATCCTGGGCTGGCGCAGCACGGCCCGCGCAATGGCCGTGCGCTGCTTCTGGCCGCCCGAAAGAGTGATGCCCCGCTCGCCCACGAGGGTTTCGAACCCGTCGGGAAAGTCGCGCACATCCTCGCTTAGTCCGGCGATAGTGGCCGCTCGCTCAACCTCTTCGCGATTGGCCTGGGCCACGCCAAAGGCGATGTTTCGGTCTAGCGCGTTGCTGAAAAGAAATGTCTCCTGCGGCACATAGCCGATCGCCGCCCGCAGTTGGGCCAATGGATAGTCGGCCACCGGCACACCGTCGATGAACACGCTGTGGGGCTCGGCTTCCAGGATGCGGGGAATCAAGTTCGCGAGCGTCGATTTGCCGCTGCCTGTGCGCCCAACGAAAGCAATGGTCTGGCCCGCTGCGATAATCAGATCGATGTTGCGCAATACCGGCTCGCTGTTCGCATGATAACGAAAAGTCAGGTGGCGGAATTCTATGCTGCCGCTAATCGGCGGTTGCTCTCTGACCGTCGCAGCATCGGCAATTGCGGGCTTCACCGACATGATGGTCAGCATTCGTTTCCAACTGGCGGTGCCTCGTTGATAGAGATTGACTACGTAGCCAATCGCGATCAATGGCCAGATCAACCGCAGCAGATACATGTTGAATTCGGTGAACTGTCCGACGCTGATCTCTCCGCGCACAGCCAGAGGCACGCCGGCCCAGATGATCAGCACGAATCCAATGCCAATCAGAAACGTCATCAAGGGCCGCATCATGGCGTCGATGCGCACCAGGCTGAGATTCTTTTGTGCGTACTCCCAATTTAGCCGATTGAAGGCGGCAATCTCGGCGCCCTCCTGGGCATAGGCTCGCACTACACGAACACCGGTGAAGTTTTCCTGTGCGCGGGCGGTGATTTGGGCAAAGAAATCCTGGATCTTCTCGAATCGGGTATGCACCTGTTGGCCGAAAACTTTTACCGTCAGTGAGACGAGGGGCATGCTGACGAACAGCAACAGTGTCAGTTTCCAATTAATCCTGAAGAGCAGCGGCACCAATACCAGCACTGTGAATACGGTTTGCAGCGAGTACATGATCATCGGCCCGACAAGTTGGCGCACAGCGGAGAGATCATTCGTGGCGCGGGCCATGAGGTCGCCGGTGCGATGCTCCTGAAAAAACGACAGCGGCTGATCGACCAGGCGCGCGTAAAAATCCTGTCGCAGGTCGTATTCAATATGGCGCGAGATGCGATTGATGATGCTGCGTTGCAGAAAAAGGAAAACACCACCGACAGCGCTGAGACCCAGCACCTTGAGAGCCGCAATCGTCAGCTTGGTCCAGTTTACGTCCGTCCAATTAGCATCGATTGCCTTGCCGACAACCAAAGGAATGCTGAGGTTAAAGAGTACATATCCGAGGATGCAGGTAATCGCGATCGCTAAAGAGAACCGGTACGGCTGAAAATAGCGGATTAGTTTGCGCAGATCATTCATCGAGCAGAAACCGACTTACAGGAATCACGACAAGACTAAAGAACTCGGCTCTTGAGTTTAGCAGGATCGGCGGTGAAGTTATGAATCGGGGGAATTGGAGTGGCTGGTGGAGTTTTCTTCAACCTCTTATTAGCACCGCGGCTTTAGCCCGGTGAAGCCAGGTCAACCGTGGCAGTCGGAAACCGTTTAAACGGTTTTCCTCTTTAGTCCGTCCTTATTGTCACCGGGCTAAAGCCACGGTGCTAATATGAGGTAAAACTAACTCAAACTGCATTGGTACTGGTTCAGGTGAGGATGAACTAGCTCGATGTCACATGTTCGAATCGACAATGTCGAGCAAGGGATCGTCGGAAGAAAAGATCGATGTGGTATCGGCAGACGCTGTCTCGAAAACATGAACTTGATTTCGCCCGGCGCGTTTCGCGCTGTAGAGCGCGGCGTCAGCGGCCATCACCATTTCTGATCGAGAGGCGCCATGCGCCGGAAACGTCGCGATGCCCATCGAAGCGCTGAGAGCCCCGAACGCTCTGATGTGAATTTGTTCGATGCGAGCGCGCAGGCGCTCTGCCACGATCTGGGCGCCCTCTGCATAAGCGTTGGGCAAAATAACGGCAAATTCGTCGCCGCCAAAGCGAGCGGCCGAATCGACTCCGCGCAATTCCTGCTTGAAACACTCGGCCAGCTTTCGCAGGGCGTCGTCTCCGGCATCATGACCTGCCGAATCGTTCAACTGCTTGAATCGATCCAGGTCGAGCATGATCAGCGACAAAGGCTGACGCTGGCGCTTGGCCACCTTCATCTCGCGGTCGAGTTGCATCTCGAATGAACGGCGGTTATAGCACCCGGTTAGCGCATCGGTCAGCGCTTGTTGTTGGAGCTGGGCGAACAAGCTCGCGTGATTAACGGCTACAGCCGCCTGGTTGGCGACAGTCCGCAGCAGAAGAATTTCGTTTTCGGCCCAGACCCGTGTCTGGTCGGCGGCCGTTACTTGCAACGCGCCTATTAAGCGCTCGTGAAAGATCAGAGGGACGACGGCGTTGGGAAGTATTTCCTCGCCAGAATACGTTTCGTCATCAGCATCCTGAATAATAGTCTCGGGATGATTAGCCAATCGGGCGCAACGGACATTAAGATCGTTGATAATTTTTTCTTGTTTGCCGGTGGCGCTTTCCGGGGTGTCCGCAAAATAAAAGTAATTCAATGCCTGCTCGGACGTCTCAGCTTCGACTCGCAAAGCACAGCTTGCCACGTTGAGCGCGGTTCCGACCTCGTCGACGGTCTTTTGCAGAATGACTCCGAGGTCCAAAGATTCCCGAATTGCGGTGGCGATTCGGTTGACCGCAATTTCCCGGCTGGCTTGCTCCTGAAGGAGGTGAGCGAGTTTTGTCGTAACGCTTACCGTGAGTTGCAGCGAGGCGGCCTTGGGCATTGAGATGCGCACTGCTGATTCAAACTCCATCGCGTGATAAGGATGCTGGGCACTAACGCGCGCCATCAGATACTCGAGGGCCGAGTAAACAATATCCGGCTCAAAAGTCCAAAAGACTTCATCGCCACCCAGACGTCCAACCTCTGCTGGTCCTCGCACGGTAGCCAGCAAAGCCGAAAAGCGGGCATCGGCAATGACCAGGAAATGTTCGTTAGACTGGTTGTTCCTCGATTGAGGCAGGATCACCGGAGCGGCCACTGGTTGGGCTCCTACGCCGGTGACGAGTTCATTGAGAGCGTCGGCCTGATCTACGAAAAAGAAAGCGCGCCGACCGCCACGAGCGAGATCGCGTATGCGAGCCTTTTCCCGGGCCTGACGTCTGGCGGATAAAGGCAGGCTTTCAATTACGAGCGCGCTGAGACTGTTTTCCAGTACGACGTCTTCAAAGTAGCGATGCAGCTGGACAATAGTCGAATAGGCACACCTCACCGGCGTCAGCTGACGGGGATGTTGAGCTAGTAAGACGTCGTAGAGTGAATGCATCCGTTGGGTTTGCCGGGGACGCGCGGTTGAAAGGGTTTGAGGAACCGAGCCACACCTATTTTTGCATTTTCGCCCGTGTCTTGTCACGGGATTTTTTGAGCCATTTTGCCCGGATTTGTGGGTCCAAGTGAGATCACTGAAGTTTTATGTAACTTGTCACTGCGGTCGCCACCAGGATTTCCTGATCGTTAGTCACTTCGACCGAAAGAACAACCAAACGTCGCCCAGACCGGACAATTCGGGCTATCGCTGTTAGACGGCCTGAGTTGGCGGGCCGCAGGTAATGAATGGTCAGATCGGTGGTCGTGACGCGTTCGCTGATCTCGAGTTGAGTGAGGACGGCAAAGGCGGCCGCCGTATCAATCAGGGAGGCAACGGCCCCGCCATGGACGACTCCCTGGTATTGCTTTAAATCCTCGCGAACTTCCAGATGAATACTGGCCACACCCGGGCTTACTTCTCCCAGCTCGAGGCCAAGTAACTTCGCATAAGGTACTAAGGCGAATGCTTTGCGAGCCCGCTCGACGCGGGCCGGATCCAAATCGTTTTCGCTCATGAGCGGTAACCAGAATCGGTCGGCTCCACGATGACCGCGGTGCCGTAAGCAATCACCTCGGTGACGCCGGTAGAGATCTCGGTCGTGTCATAGCGCATGCCGATGATGGCATTGGCGCCGATTTCCGAAGCATGCTGGATCATGATCTCGAATGCATCCCGTCTGGTTTCTTCGCACATGTTAGTCCAGAGAGTTATGTTGCCGCCCACTAACGTCTGAAACGACGCGCCGATGGTGGCAAAGACATTGCGCGATCGCACCACGATGCCCCGCACCACGCCCAGGTTCTGCGTAACGCGAAAGTTGGGCAGCTCAAATGCCGTGGTTGCCATTTGATGTGACACTGAGTAGCGCCGTGGACTGACTTCATAAGGCGGGCGCTGGTGCTGGGGATCGATGTTCATGTGATTTCTTTCCTTCGCTTTCGATTGAGTTTGGAGTTCCGCCTTCAAGCGGCCAACCTGTATCAGAAGCCCGAACGCTAACGCCGATATAACGCAGTGCGTCCCTTTGCGGTTTCCGCTTTTGCGGTCTTTTTCGGAGCAGTACGCCAGAGGAAGACCTTGAGGTCACATTTTCCGCCGGAAAATCTTACCCCCTCGGCTTCCAGCATTCGTTGTTGCTTGTCGGCAGGCAGAACCACGCCGCCCGTCGAACAGCGGCCTTGCGAATTAATGACGCGATGCCACGGTGTTTCGCTTTCATTCGCGCCATGCATTACGAAACCGACGGTTCGTGGCGTGTACCCCTGGCCCAAAATGATGGCGATCTGTCCATAGGTCATTACCCGACCGCGCGGAATCCGACGAACCAGTTTGTAGACACGTTCGCGATATTTGGGATCCGGCTTTGGTTTGGTGTTCATCCAATCAATAGGTCCTATAGATCACATAGGCCCTATAAAGGTCTTAAGACCGCTCTGGCCGGCGAGCCGTCGCCGGCGCCTTCAGCGATCCTTAAGGGCAAACAAATCAGTTCGTAATCGCCGGCTTCGACGTCGCTCAGATTCAATCCTTCGACGATGACTACATTTTTTGAGAGCAGAGCGAGATGTGTCCGATGATGGCCTGAGTGAAACTTTTCAATCGAAAGATAATCCGTCCCGACCAGTTTCACTCCCAGTCCGACGAGTTTCTCAGCCGCCTCGGGCGCCAGATGGGTGAAGTCTTTGCGAAAGCCTTCGCTCCAAAAGCTTGAGTTGCGCGTGTGGAATAATACTCGTTCAACGTGTTCGAGATCGCAGCCAGCCAGAAAGTCCTGATCGATTTCGGTCACTTCATCAGGCACGCGGATCACTCGCGCCGGGCCAATCAAGGTCTCCAGCGAGAGGGCATCGATCTTGCGCCCGCCTTCGATGAAATGCGCTGGGGCATCGACGTGTGTACCGGTGTGGGCGCCGAAATGCAGGAACGAAACATTAGAAGAGTTACCGTTGGCGAGGGCCGACCAGGCTTTGATTTCGACGCTGGGATCGCCTTCGTAAACCGGCATGGTAGATCGTATGGGAACTGAAATGTCGTATATAGGCATAGTGTGTTGGGTTTCTGAACGCCAATATAAAACGTAAAGTGAGGAAGGGCAAAGGGGCTTACTCGTACTTCGAGTTGACTTCCGCATTGAGCTTTGCGGCCGAGCCGCAAAACTCATCGCGCTCTCATCGTGACGAAGCTTTTCGATTCAGCCACACTGATGTCGTATGTTCGTTTTGCCGCCATGTTTAGAATTGCGCTAGGATTTGGCATCAATGAATCAGAAAGTTAAGAATCGGTTACCACAAATCGCCGCCTCGAGCTATCTCAACACCGCTCCATTAATAAGGAGTTTCCTCTCCGGCTCAAAGCAAAACACGGTAGAACTATTTACCCATAAAGCTCCTTCCCGCTGTGCCGAGATGCTCGCTACCGGCGAGGTCGACGCCGCGCTGGTGCCGGTGATCGAGTATCAACGTATTCCCGGTGTGGTGATTGTTCCCGACGTTTGCGTCGGCTCGCGAGCTGCCGTGCGCAGTGTCGTGATCGCCAGCAAGCAAAACAATCTGAAGAAGATTAAGCGCGTTGCCCTCGACAATTCATCGCGGACTTCGGTTGCGCTCGTCAAGATTATCTTTCGCGAGTTCCTCGGGTTCGAGCCAGAGTGGCAAACGTCGCCGCCCGATCTGAGATCCATGCTCGAGCACAACGACGCTGCCCTGATCATTGGTGATCCCGCAATGAAGATTCCGCGCGATAAGTTTCGCGTGTTTGATCTCGCCACACTATGGCACGACTTCACCGGTTTCGGATTTGTGTTTGCAATGTGGATGGCCGGCAGGAACTCTGCCGAACAGGCTCGGGAGATTGATTTCAAGACCGCCCGCGATGAAGGATTGGCGCATCTGGACGAGATCGCGGCGAGCTATGGGGACCAGTCCGCCCTCTCGCCCGCCGAAATCAAAGACTACCTGACCGGGAACATCGCGTTCCAGCTGGACGAGAAAATGACGAAGGGCCTGGAGCTTTATTTTGAATTAGCGCAAAAGCACGAACTGACAAAACGACATAAGCCGTTAGAGTTCACGAGCTATTCTTGATCGGGCTTGACCGGAAAGCTCACTTTACGCATCGATCGCTGTGACTTGTTCGCGGTCCGAATTGGAGCCAGTTTATCCTGAACTTCCCGCAATCTTGAAGCTATGGCCATCTTCTCAGAAATCGACTGCCTGGCTTCGTTCTTGCGGTGCGCCTCTTTGCGCTTATAGAGTTCAGTCACGTCTGGATATTTCTTCATGAAAGAAACCGATCTCGAAATTCATTCCATTTACCGTTCAAGCCATGTCGCTGGAGGACTTCGTCAAGTACCTCGGAATTGATTGCGTCCTGCGACAAGAACATTTGAATCCGAGCGAAATCCTTTAATCTTGCGAGCCTCAACATCATTGCGACCAAATGCTCTGGCTGAACGACCCTTACTGTGACGCCGTCCAGACTGTGATCCTGGGCGTTGAGAAAAGCTTCGCGCTCAAGAGCGTTACTAACGGGAAGGAATTGTACCGGCCAGTTTGCAATTACGATTCCCTCACCACGAATCTCACTATACCCGCGAGAACTTAGATATTTCCAACCTGGCAATTCGGCGATCAGTCTCCCTTCGGGTTCAGGAAGGACAACCAGTACGTCTATGTCTTGCGTAGAGAAAGGCTCGACATAAAACATCGCGCCCACGGCTCCAGCTAAGGCGTAGTTTTCGAGGGCGCCGTCCGCAACCATTTGATTCAACACTGCGAACGTTTCTTTCATCGCAGTTACTACTTCGCCATCAACTCTTCAATCTCTTTAGGATCCTTCGGTACTTTGTTAGTCAGCACGCGCGCTCCATTCTCAGTCACCAGCACGTCATCCTCGATTCGCACGCCGATGCCCAGATATTTTTCCGGCACGTCCCGGTTGAATCCTTCGGGGATGTTCGCGGTATCGGGAGAGATGTAGAGTCCCGGCTCGATCGTCATGACCATGCCGGCCTCCGCCGCCCGTGATTCGCCGTTGAAGTAATAACGGCCCGCGTCGTGGACATCGATTCCGAGGTAGTGACCGAGGTTATGCATATAGAACTGCATATATTTCTTTTCTTCGATCAGTTTCTTTGGATCACCCTTAAGCAAACCCAACCGCACCATTCCTTCGGTCAGCATTTCTACTGAGTGAGTCTTCAGGTCTTCGAGCCGGACGCCGGGTCGAACCATGTCGATACATGACATCTGAGTCTCTAACACCAGGTCATAGATGTCGCGCTGCGCTTGAGTGAACTTGCCGTTGATGGGAAACGTGCGCGTAATGTCCGATGCGTAACCTTGATATTCAGCGCCTGCATCCACCAGCAGGAGATCGCCATCCTTGAGCGTTCCCATATTGGTAATGTAGTGCAGCACGGTGGCGTTCGCGCCCGACCCGATGATTGAATTATAGGAAGGACCGGCCGACCCGTGACGACGAAACAGCGCTTCAATCAAAGCCTCGACTTCGTACTCTTTCATGCCATCTCGCACGGCTTTCATGGCTTCGACGTGCGCCTCCGCGGCAATGTCGGCCGCGCGTTGCATGATCTCGACTTCAGCATCGCTCTTGAGCACGCGCATCTCGTGAATGATGGTGGTCGGATCGACAATCTTCGCCGGTGGTTCGAGCGGTTTGCGGTTGGTCTCGCGCATCAAGCCGAGTTGGCGGATGATTTTCGTGTCAAGCTCGGGACTGCCGTTGCCAAATGCATAGTAGAGACTCGCCGGCCCGTCGAGAATCTTAGCCAGTTGTTCGTCGAACTCCCCTACGGCAAACGCTTCGTCTGCGCTATAGTCGCGCACCGCGCCTTCGACGCCGGCACGGTAACCGTCCCAGATTTCGCGCTCTGGATCGCGCGGCCGCACAAACAGAGTGAACTTCTTTTCGCTTGATGGAGCGATGATCGCAATCGCGTCCGGCTCTTCGAATCCAGTCAGGTAAAAAAAGTCTGAGTTCTGCCGATAGCGATAGTTCGTATCGTGGGAGCGCACCGCCTCGCGGGCGGCGGGAATGATCGCGACGGAGTTTGGGTCCATGCGGCGCATGAACTCGGTCAACTGCGGTTTAAGCATCGTGTCTCCTCGAAGATGGAAAATTGGCAGTCGTATTGTAGCTGAGACAAGTGCGCGGCGGAAACCGGCTCGATTCCCTTTCTACGCCGAGCGATAAACAGACATTCTGTCGAGCCAATGTGGCGGCCAAAACCTCAGTCTGTCGAGAATCTTCACTCCGATAGGAGCGAAGGCAAGCTCGATAAACAGCTCACCCCTAACAGTGTGAAACTTCCTAGCGTTGATGGATTCTTCCAAATCGTGCTCCAACGAACGGACTGAGGTTCATGCTCGCAGAGGATGCAGAGGATTCTTCTTTCATTGCTCTTGATTCTGCGCGATAATCGACCGCGATGGCCCAAACCATGCCAGCTAAATCCGCCGGAGCCGAGCTTGTCTCACGCAATCCCGCCACCGGTGAAGAGATAGGCCGCGCGCCCCAGACAATGCCCGAAGACGTCGCCCGAGCCGTCGGACGAGCCAGAGAAGCCCAAAGGCCCTGGTCCGAAGCATCGTTTCGGCAGCGAGGCCGCATCGTCATGAAGGCCCGAAAGCTCATCTTGCAGGAGATGGAAGAGATCGCTTTGCTGATTTCGCGTGAAACCGGCAAGCCACTGGCCGAAGCCATTTCGATGGAACTCGCTCCGACGCTCGATCTAATGCAGTACTTTGCGCGTAAAGGCGCGCATATGCTGCAACCCAGACGCATCAGCGTTGGGCAATATGCATTGATGGGCCGATCGTCTTATGAGATATACAAGCCGCTCGGAGTCATCGGCATCGTTTCACCCTGGAACTTTCCCTGGGCGACGCCGCTGGATGAAGTAGTCATGGCTCTGCTGGCCGGCAATACGGTCGTCTTAAAGCCCAGCGAGTTGACGCCGCTGACCGGGCTCAAAATCAAAGACGTTTTCAAACGCGCCGGACTGCCTGCTGGAGTACTGCAGGTGGTTACCGGAGACGGTTCGACGGGTGCGGCGCTGGTGGGCGCCGGCGTAGACAAAATCATGTTCACCGGCAGCGTGGCGACCGGAAAGCGAGTCGCCGAAGCGGCGGCGAAATATTTGACGCCGGTAGTGCTGGAGTTGGGCGGCAAAGATCCGATGATTGTTTTGGATGATGCGAACATTACCAACGCAGCGCGCGGCGCCGTGTGGGGCGCTTTTGCAAATTCGGGTCAAGCCTGCGCGTCCGTCGAACGCTGCTATGTTCACGAAAGCATCGCCGAGCAATTCATAGCTGAGGTCGTTAAGGAAACGAAACAGCTGCGCCAAAGTACCGGCGCCGACACGACGGGAGACGTCGGATCGATGACGAGTGAGCGCCAGTTATTGGCAGTGCAAAAGCATGTCGATCAGGCTATCGATAAAGGTGCCACCGCGCTTACCGGCGGCGATCGCCTCGCCGATGTCGCCGCGCCTTTCTTTGCACCCACCGTCCTAATCCATGTGAACCACGACATGGACGTGATGCGCGACGAAACGTTCGGCCCAGTGTTGCCCATCATGACTTTCAAGACAGATGAAGAAGCAGTTCGGTTGGCAAACGATAGCATCTATGGTCTCACCGCCAGCGTCTGGACCGGCAACATAGCGCGCGGCAGGCGTTTGGCCGAGCGCATCGATGCCGGCACGGTTATGGTGAATGAAGTTCTTTACACCCACGGCATCGCGTCGACGCCCTGGGGTGGAGTTAAGCAGAGCGGCCTCGGGCGCACACATGGTCGCGCGGGACTGCTTGAGCTCGTGAGCGCCCGGCACATTCATATCAACCGCATGGGCTTCATTCCCGATCTGTGGTGGTTTGGCTACACACCTGAAGCGGGCCGCTTGTTTCGCGGCTTTGCGCGCCGATTTGCCTCCGGCTCAGTGTTCCAAACCATGCTCTTATTGCCACAAATGCTTCGCCGCTGGTTCGCATCTCGCAACTAAAAAACAATATTGGGCGCGAATATGACAGTGCTATACTCCCTCCCGCCCCAAATTCCGCGGACTTAGCGGACCTAGCAAGAACCATTTCTAAAAATTTTTAGGAGGACTTCCATGAAAAGATTTGTCGGCGTTCTAGTAGTGCTTACTTTCCTGGCTTCTATTTGCCTTCTCAGCGTGGCGTTTTCGCAAGGGCAATCGGAACTGGCCAATCAAAACAAGATCGTGGCTAGGTTGCGCAACGATCACGATGAAGACAAGAACAAGGACGCGCATCCGGGAGAGGCCGGCAAGCCCGCCCGGCCGGGTGGCAATGGCATCAGCTATCACGGCGGGCCTGTGATGCTGGGGACCAACCACATGTATTACATCTGGTATGGAAACTGGGGTACCAATACCGCGAATACGATCTTAACCAGCCTGGCCCAGAATATCGGTGGTTCGCCTTATTTCAATATCAATACGACGTATTACAACGGCAGTAACGTACACGTGAGCAATTCCGTTTCTTTCGGCGGCAGCGTGAACACGGGCTCTGGCGTTTATGGAACCTCGCTCACTGATGCAGAGATTCAGTCGATTGTCAGGGATGCCCTGGTAAGCGGCGCCCTGCCCTACGATACAAGTGGTATTTACTTTGTGCTGACCTCGGCGGAGGTAACCGCATCCAGTGGTTTCTGCACGCAGTATTGCGGCTGGCATACCTACGGAACGATCAATGGGTTCAATATAAAGTATTCCTTTGTGGGGAATCCTGATCGCTGTCCGTCGGCATGCGAGGCGCAGACCACCGGACCAAACGGCAACGCCGGTGCAGACGGCATGGCCTCGATCATTGCGCACGAGTTGGAAGAAGCCGTGACTGATCCAAACTTGAATGCCTGGTACGACACTCGTGGCGCGGAGAACGCGGATAAGTGCGCGTGGACTTTCGGAACCACCACTCTTCTTCCCAGCGGCGCACGTTACAACATGACGTTCGGAGGGCGCAACTACCTGATTCAGCAGAATTGGGTCAACGCATCGGGCGGCTTCTGCGCCAAGAGTTTCTGAAGTTCCATCTCAGTTCAATTCGTCCAATTAAAAAAACCACCGGCAGACTTCGAAGTCCGCCGGTGGTTTTTTCCTTTTGTGGTTTGAATTAAAGCTTAACCCGCCAAGCCGACCAGATAATGTTGAGGTCGCCCGGACGAGTGTGGCTATCATTCTGACGCGTATAGTATAGCTCCAAGGTTAGGTGCTTGTTGAAAGGATGACTGACTCCGCCGCTAAAACGATCGCGGGGCCAAACGTGCAAACTCCAATCGTAGAACGCTTCGCCGGAAACAAACCAGGTAAAAGGTTTCTTATTTATCTTGAACGGATGCTCAACCTGCAAGCGATCTCGATAGCGCCAGGCCTCGACTTGCGGCTCGCGCCACCGTCGTTCGAACCAACTTCGATTAGAGACAGTGAATTTGCCTGCCGGAATCCGGACCGTGGCGCCGAGCGTTAGCCTATCTTCAGACTCGTGTCTTCCGTTTGGAGGCCGCGCCTCCCGATGAAAATAAAAAGGAGTGAATGAAAGATACTTATTTAGTTTGAAAACAAATCCAATTCCCCAACGCTGATCCGCCGTCTGAGTTACATTGTCGCCAAGACGCAGAGTTATCTGAGTCGTGAAGTCGACCTTCTTAGTCATCGGAACTGTGATTTGAAGGTCATTCCAGCTTTGGTTGTCGGATTCCGGAACACGCGACTGCGCTGTTGCATAAGCGGCGCAAACAAGCACGCCGATAAGGACCAAGATCGGGAATCCTATGAGTTTCATCGTTGTCGAGCCAGGGTGTAGTTCGGCAGCACGCTGAAAGAAGTAAGCCCGACTGCCACGCGATCACCGGCCCTATACTTCACGGCATTAGCTTCCGGCTTGGGCCGCGTAATCATTATAGGAACGCCGGTCATTCTTTCGGGCGTGTTAATGGTCACTTGATAGAGCGGAGCCTCGTTTTCAGGTTGCGGGCGATGCGTAAGATCGAGACGAACGTTGAGACGCTCATAGGCACCGACAAAATTCACTTCCTCGATCACGCCGTTCGCCAAGCGACGACAGGCTTCCGGCAAAGTTGCATTCTGGCTAATACAAACATCTTCAGGACGAAACACCAGCTTAACTGACTGCCCTTCACGAAATCGTGTCGTTTCCTTGGCGGCGGGTAAACGAGCACTGCCAATCTCGACACAGCCCTGGGTCACCACTCCGAGCAGAAGGTTCGCGGCCCCCAGGAAGGTGGCGACGTATTCGGTAGCCGGCTGATTGTAAACTTCGTCAGGGGTTCCGATCTGTTCCAGATGACCGTCGTTCAGTACCGCGATCCGATCGCCCAGCTCCAATGCTTCTTCCTGATCGTGGGTGATGAAGACCGACGGCACTTTTACCTGCTTTAGAAGTGCGCGGATTTCGCGTCGCAGCTTGACCCGCGTCTGCGCGTCGAGCGCCCCGAACGGTTCATCGAACAGTAGTACCTGTGGCTTGTAGGCGAGCGTGCGGGCGATCGCCACGCGTTGTTGCTGGCCGCCGGAAAGCTGCCAGGGATACTTCTTGCGATGCTCTTCCAACTGCACCAGGTTGAGCAGCCGGTTGACCGTTTCTTTTCTCTCTTTGCGTTTTACTCGGCGAATCTTTAATCCAAAACCGATGTTCTTCTCCACCGTCATGCGCGGAAAAAGCGCATAGGCCTGAAAGATCACACCGACGCCGCGCTCGCGCGCCGGCAGATCAGTTACATCCTTGCCATGAAGAATGACGCGGCCGCTGTCTGGTAGTTCAAGGCCCGCGATAATGCGTAGAATGGTTGTCTTGCCGCTGCCGGAGGCGCCGAGGAGAACCAGCGACTCACCTTCGGCCACGTCGAAACTGACGTCTTCGAGCACGCGCGACTTCTTGAAGCGCTTGCTAAGACTCTGCACGCTCGCGGCAACTCCGGTTCGCTGTTCGCGATCCGGAGCCCATGACACGTGTAGCTGATCACTGTCGGGAACCAATGCCTTTTTTGCGATCATACTTGCGTTTCAAACTCGAACCAGTCGCGCGCGAAAAAGAGCACGCTGAAGATGACGAATGAAAGCAGCGCCAGCACGATGGCGATGGCGTTTGCCGCCTCGAGGCTGCCGGGCTCTCCGGAGTTGAACTTGGCGAAGATATAGAGGGGCGCCGTCTGTGTCTTTCCTGCCAGGTTTCCGGAAACCAGAATGGTTGATCCAAACTCGCCGACGGCGCGCGCGAAAGTCAAAAGCGCACCTGAAACTATCGCCCCACGCAGGCTTGGCAGGGTCACATGCCAGAAGGTCTGCCAGCGCGTTGCTCCAATAGTCGCCGACGCCTCCTCCAGTGAACGGCTCATTGTATCGAATACTGGTTTAATCACTCCAAAGGCCAGGGGGAACGTGACAAAGATGTTCGCCAGGATGATCGCATAAGCCGTGAACATGAGCTGGGAATGATCCTGCGGAAAGAGAAAGCGGCCCAACGTGCCCTGTGGTCCCCAAAGCAGCAGCAAAGCGAAACCCGCGACCGCGGTCGGTATCGCGGTGGGAAGTGAGATGGTCACGATGGCCGCGTTCCGTCCCCAGAAGTTATAGCGCGACAGCACGTACGCGGCGAAGAGACCGAACACCACGTTAAAGACGGTGGCCCAAAAACTGGTCACCAGTGAGAGCTTTAGCGCGAACTCAGCTTCCGGGGCCACCAAGGCCGCCCAGAAACCACCGAGACCGTTTCTGGTACCCACAACAAAGATGGACAGAAGCGGCAGAATCACCAGCGGCAGCATGATTCCTACCATCACGCCGATGCTGACGGGGCGGGCTACGTCAAAACCACGAACATGTCGCAGAGGTGTGAGCTTCATCGCTGCTTATTTATTTTCTCTTCTGCACCGTGTCCCGAAATATGCCTTCGATGACTTCCGGATAGGCTTTATCCCAACCACCGAAATAGTCGACTGTGAACGGGTACTTAATGGTTGCGAGTTCCTTGTTTTCCTGAGTCAGCGCGTCGTTGGTGGCCGAGCGAAAATGAAATTTGACGAAAGCGCGTTGAGCTTCTTCGCT
>JAWWPL010000337.1:0-3193 GCA_033850605.1 Blastocatellia bacterium
GGATTGTCGGCAACAGAAATGTTCATGCGCGTGCGCGCGGAAGTGATGAAGCAGACCGGCAGCAAACAGGTGCCGTGGGAAGCTTCATCGCTGGTGGGATCGTTTTATTTCAGCGGGGGCCCGGCCAACTCAAGTTCGTCGAACAGGGCCGAGACCAATACCCGGATCGATTCATCCGCGTTTGAACTCAGCTACTGGGAAACGATCAAGAACAGCAACAACGCCGACGACTTCAAGGCTTATCTGGAGAAGTATCCGAGCGGGCAGTTTGCTTCACTCGCCAAAAACAGAATCAACAGTCTTGACGCCTCCACCAAACCTGTCGAATCCAGAACGGCTCCCGCCAATAACAGCGCCACCGAACTAGCCTTTTGGGATTCGATCAAAAACAGCACCAGCGCGGATGACTACCGAGCGTATTTGGAGAAATATCCGAACGGCGATTTCGCCGGGCTGGCGAAGCGAAGATTAGCGCCCCTTGAGACGGCTGAAAAAGAAAAGGCGAAGGCCAATGCGGCTGATAACTCAACTAGCGACCCCCCCTCTGTTGATCCCACCGCCAAAATCTTTATGGGTTATTTAGGCATAATGGCCGCAGGCTTTTCTGCTCGACCGGGTAAACTGACGATCTCAACCGGGCGCATACAATTTATTTGGGACAAAGGCACCCAAGGAATCATGAACGGCAGGACGGATGGCCTTTCGGGAAGTAAAACCGTTGACTTCCATCTCCTAGATCCAAAACCCAAACAGCTGCAATGCTCGTACTTTACGATGGCTAGAACCGACGGCTTTTTCATTCGCGAAATTAATACGAACAATCCAGAAGCGCTGAGTGAGGCTATTGGTTGGGGCGGCGCAGTCGCCAGATTCAGGGCATCTTCTCCGGCTGAAGCCGCCGCGGCTTTGGCCGCCGTGCGCGAGGCTTGCAATAAATCGATCGTAAAGTGAAGCTTGAAACGACTGTCGCAAAGAAATCATGGGAAGGAATACCTTGGAATTGATTCCGGATTTCCATGGTTAGAAAAAAATGATGCGTCAAAATCCAACTAAGCGAAAAATGACGAAGCGGGTTTTGATTATGGCCTTAGCGTTAATCTGGCTTTGCTTGCCGGCCTCTCGTTCACCTGCACAGGATCGCCAATTAACTCAACCTGGATCAGCCAGTGCGGCTTCATCGAAGCGCCTGGCTCTCGTAATCGGCAACGGCGCTTACACGAATGCTCCTCCGCTGAAAAACCCACCCAACGATGCGCGCGACGTGGCCGCCACGCTCAAGGTCCTGGGCTTTTCTGTCGCGAGCGCCATCGATGCTGACCAACGGACGATGAAGCGTTTGATTCGCGAGTTTGGCCAACAACTCAGGAGCGGCGGCCAGGGGCTGTTTTATTATGCCGGTCACGGCGTGCAGATGCGCGGCCGCAATTATCTGATCCCGGCAAACGCCGACATCACCAGCGAAACAGATGTGGAGGATCAGGCAGTCGATCTAAACCTCGTGCTCGGATTGATGGACGAAGCACAGAATGGTCTGAACATAGTCATCCTCGATGCCTGTCGCAACAATCCCTTCTCGCGCAGCTTTCGATCGGCGGGCAGTGGCCTGGCCCAGGTCGACGCACCCACTGGAACCCTCATCGCTTACGCGACATCACCCGGACGCGTAGCCAGCGACGGCCTGGGTCGTAACGGTCTTTACACTTCTGAACTGCTCAGCCAGATGCGTGTCCCTGGGATCAGTGTCGAGGAGATGTTCAAGCGAGTGCGGGGCAACGTCCAACGGCAGACCTCCGGACAGCAGGTGCCGTGGGAATCCTCTTCGCTGGTAGGAAATTTTTACTTCACGCCGTCGACTGTCGACGAGACGATTGCCGTGGACAAGGCCTCCGGTCGCACGGCGATCGATCCCGCAGCCTTCGAATTGAGCTATTGGGATACGATTAAGAACAGCACTCACGCCGACGATTTCAAGGCCTATCTGGAAAAGTATCCGAACGGCCAATTCGCATCGCTGGCGAAAAACCGAATCAGTAGCCTTGAGACTGTCACCAAGCCCGGCGAAGCAAAGCCCGCCTCGAACGACGGTAGCGCAACCGAACTCGCCTTCTGGGATTCGATCAAGAACAGCACGAACCCAGAAGATTTCAAGGATTACCTGGACAAGTATCCCAAAGGACAGTTTACAAATCTGGCGCGAAGACGCGCAGGTAATGAAAATACTTCGACAACCAACAGCAAACTGGCGGAGAAAGAAAGTCCCGCCCCCACCGAAAAGGGAGGTGAAGTTACATTTAACGTCGCCCACTATCATGGTGGCATGTTCACCACAGCCCTTTACGCGGGAGTGTTAACGATTTCGTCGAATGGCTTAAAGTACGAGGAAACTGAAAAAGGGGGCAAGCCCAGCCACAACTTTCAGGTTGCGTGCAGTGAAGTAGCAAGTGTGGGGATAATAACTGGTGGATTTAGCATTGCCAATTTCTCTATAACCTTAAAGTCTGGCAAGAAGTTCGAGCTAAGAGCTCAGACAAAAGACCGGAAAGGCGATGGCGATAAGGAGGTGCCTGCGGTACTGCAAACGATTACAAACGCGTGCAAACTGCAGTAAGTGTAACGCCCCTGCGTAGGCGCCAGTAAAATAATTTCGGATATGACCACGATTTTCCACTCGATAGTTCCGACAAACGCGTTGTCGAGGGCGGGCCTTGCAATCCTGTTTTCATTGCCGTTTGCTCTCACAGCGGTCGCCCAATCCGAAGAGGTGAACTCTCGCCAAATCGTCCTAGATCGATTCAACAAAGCGCGACCAGCAGACCTTACTGAGGGGGTAAGCGGCGAGCGGACTGGCGCGGGCACTTCGGCCAAGGCGCCCATCTATCGTCGTACCGGCGCGATCAAAACGACCGCAGCACGGCGCAGGCCCACAGTCTCATCTTCCGAAGAAATCGGAGTCACCGTCTGGCGTCTGCGGCCCTCGCGTTCAGGAGACACGGGCGCTCGCGTGTTGGTCCTTGACGGCCTGAAGCAAGCTGAGTGGACGCCGGAGCGAATTGAAGCGGACACGCAATTGAATATAGGCGACCGCGTGCGGCTGACCATTGAATCTCCGCGACCCGGCTTTCTTTACATCATCGATCGCGAACAATACGCCGACGGTAGCTTCGGCGAACCCATGATGATCTTTCCCACGCTT
>JAWWPL010000348.1:0-5990 GCA_033850605.1 Blastocatellia bacterium
TGAGCCGACGATCGAATGTTTCAGCATGCGCGAAGCCTGACGCTTCTCGGCGGGCGTCCAATACTCTTCGATGTTGTCGATTGGGGGTTGCAACTTGCCGGGGCTGCCACGGAGGAGATTTGTGAATGACTGCTGCACCGTTGTGAATAGATGTCGCGCCTCTTCGTCCGTATCGGCGGCGACCACATTCACCCCCATCATCGCATGCGGCCCCAGTTGATTCGAAGGGTTCAGTTGTTTCGACGGCTTGAACGTTCTGCGATAGATATCGAGAGCGTCGATCAGAGCCGCGGGCGCGAAGTGTGAAGCGAAGGCGTAAGGCAGTCCCAGGGACGCGGCGAGTTCAGCGCCGAACGTACTCGATCCCAGGATCCAGATAGGAACCTCAGTACCATAACCCGGAACGGCGCGAACAGCCTGGCCCGGTTTAACTGGAGCCAGTAGCGTCTGCAACTCCAGAACGTCCTGGGGAAAATCATCGGCTCTCCCTGGATCGCGCCGCAGTGCCCGCAGCGTTCTTTGATCGGTGCCCGGCGCACGGCCCAGGCCGAGGTCGATACGGCCCGGATAAAGTGATTCGAGCGTACCAAACTGCTCGGCGATTACGAGCGGCGAATGATTAGGCAGCATGATACCGCCGGAACCCACGCGGATAGTGCTGGTGCCGCCGGCGAGGTATCCGATCACGACAGAAGTCGCCGCGCTGGCAATTGCCGTCATGTTGTGATGTTCAGCTACCCAGTACCGCGTGTAACCAAGACGCTCGGCATGCTGAGCCAAATCCAAGCTCTTGCGGAGTGCCTCGCGTGGTGTTTCACCAAGGATGACCGGAACGAGGTCGAGAATTGAGATCGGAACCATGACTTAGAATAATCGGAACCGGAGGAAAGGGAAACCGGCAAGGGAACCGAGGAAGTCGAAGTTTCGGGCCACTAGCCCGAACGTAGGGGAAGGCTCAATCAAGCCTTCGAAAATTCAAACTGCGAGGTATAATGCGCCAACTCGATCCACAGCGCAGACTGAGCGGGGGAGTATTCATGACTGCAAAGACAATCCTTGCGGAGATCAAGCCGCTGGGAAATCTCAGTTACAAGAAGGTGCTCTTCAATCACGGCGTGACGGAGCCGTGCTTCGGCGTAAAGGTCGAGGAACTCAAGAAGATCCAGAAGCGCATCAAGAAAGATTATCAGCTGGCGCTCGATCTTTATGATACCGGCGTGTACGACGCGATGTATCTTGCCGGATTAATCGCTGACGATGCGCAGATGACAAAGAAGGATCTGCAGAGTTGGGTGAAGAAGGCATGTCCGGCGCTGGCCAACTACTGTCGCGTGGGTGGCGGCGGGTAGTCGTTATGGGCGCGAACTGGCATTGGAGTGGATCACATCGGACAAGGAACTGGTGGCGGGCGCTGGTTGGGCGACTCTGAGCAGTCTGGTCGCTATCAAGGACGACGCCGAACTCGATCAGTCAGAGATCAAACAGCTGCTGCAGCACGTACAGCAGTCAATTCATCAGGCCCCCAACGAAGTTCGCAAGCACATGAACGGATTTGTCATCGCCGTGGGGAGCTACGTGAAGCCGCTTACGGACCTCGCCATACAGACGGGCAGAAAGATCGGGCCCGTGACAGTTGACGTGGGCAACACAGCCTGTCAGACGCCATTCGCTCCGGACTACATTCGAAAAGTCGAAAAGCGCGGCACGATCGGGAAGAAGCGCAAGACGGCGAAATGCTGAATGACCGTCCCGCGCGAGGCCCGGGTCAGGGCCGCGATTCTACGATTTCAATCATCAATGTTCACGACGAGCAACGGGCACTCGCTTCAAGTCGATCGTTCGATAGGGACCGGCTGTTGATAGCCACAGAACAGGGTGTGGCGACCCGTCGTGCAAAATCACATGATTCAGGCCTATCCTGCAGGCGTGATGAAGCCGACAAGAGGGAAGTGGACCAGGTGGCCTTGGCTGGTATTCGCCATCCTGTTGGCAAGCGTCCTGGTGTACGCGTTCGGGCCGCTCGTCTGGCAACTCAGCTTCGGCCGGCCTGGTCATGCAGACTTCTATCTGCACCAAAGCAAGTACGGAAATATTGTGACTAGAGTTAAGGAAGTGCCACTGGCGGCTGGCGCCGAGACCAGTACCCGGATTGACGGCCTCCTGGTGAACGCTGTGCGCAGCGCGTCGGGCTCATACACGGTGACGATCACGACCGTTGACGCGCACCACGCCGGCGTCTACGGGTATGTATTCAGTGACGTCCCGCTGACCCCGCATCCGAACCCGAATTACCCGGACTCTCTGAGTGTGGACAACCCAGGCGATATGCCGTTCGCAGACAAGCGGATTATTGGTCAGGGAGGACACTGGTGGTCCGTCTACAACAATCTATTGTGAGGACATGCTTCTCGTAACTTGTAAGGAGAGAACATGAGCCCGGAAAACAAGATTGGTAGATGCCTAGCTACCTTTCTGCTGGTATTGTGCATCGCGTCTGGCGCTGGGGGTCGAACTCCACGCTTTCAGGGTCGAAAGGAATTTCTCCCCTACACCCGGAATCTTCCAGTCGTCGATAAGATTGAGCTCTTGAAATTGAAGCTCCAAGATGATCGGTGGGATGGACGAATAGCGGCCAGCAAAGTTCTGAAGGGGACTGAGGCACAGAAACTAGCTTCGCTCTGGCGTCGCCAAACCTATACTTCAAGTCTCGCTGCCTGTCATGAGCCGGCGTATGCGATTAAGTTTTATTCCCGGGAAAGGTTGATTGCATATGCGAGCGTTTGCTGGTCCTGTAACAGCATATATTTCATCACGCCGAATCTGCACCGCACACAGAGCTTCGCCGGAGGCGACAAAAGAGGTGATCAGCTATCCGAGATTTTTCGCTTAGCCTTTACCGTAACCGAATAAGTTCACCAGCCAACGCTTAGGCCTCGCCACTCTAAGCCTTCCGCTTGATCCTCCACGCGATGAATGCGCCGAATAACAAGATTAACGCGGAGACTATACGCGCCAATATTCCATGAACAACTAAGGTGCCTCCTCGACCCCACAGATAGAGACTCCCCGTGAGCAGCCCAATCACCGCGCAAATGAAAGTGATGAGGAAATAAAGACCAAAGATCGCTACAATGAAAAGCAAACAACCATTGAAAATGAACGCAGCTGGTTTGTTCTGGGCGACCACGAGCGGATTGGTAGACTCGTCATGACTGCCGGTGAGCTTTTGGTGAAGCGACCACTGAATGCCATCAAGCCACTTTCGAATTTGAATGTTGTAGTAACCGCCGACATCAAACAACATGAATCCCCGCCAACCAGCTCGCTCAACCAATAGTTCTACGGCCACGTTTGTTCCCGCCGCGGCTGATTGAATATGAAGGTTTGCGATTGCCCGGTGTGAAACACTATAACCCTTTGCGGTAAACCCCTCCGGCGTGTCAGTAACCTGCCACTCGAGTGACTCGCCCATAAACGCGCGCGCCGCTTCAAAGACGAGCTCGCGCTCCGCCGGAAAGACTCTCTCCTGATGAAAGTGTTTGTACTTCCAATCCATCGGTGTAATGCGCGAAGTATAGCGATGTGCTAAGGCTTGTCAAAGATTTTGCCTGGTGGGGTTTTGCAATCGAGTCGGAAGCGGTAGCGTTCGCAATGAGGTCGGTACCGAGAGCCGTAGCGACCGGGTTGTCCGTCATCGAGCCCGTGAAACGGAAGGCAGCGGTTACGATTTCGCAGTGTCGATCGTAATGATCGACTGTCGCCCGCGCCGCGCGTGTGTTTCCCGACGCGTGCCTGGGGCTCACGCCCCGGCCTTATGCTGGAACCCGCGTCGCGGGTTGGGCCTCTTGCAGCGCAGACAACTGAGTTGCTGGAGCTAGGTGCAGAGCAGTGCTTTCGAAGCAGCTGCGGATCTCGTCTGCTTCGAGCGTATCGCGCTCGAGCAGCATTTCGACAAGACGCGCAATCGAATCCTGCTGTGACGTCACAACCTCGCACGCTCTTTCGAGTTGCGCCTTGATGATCTGATTGCTTGCGTCTTCAACCCGATCCAGCAGACTTTGACTCTGCTTATCGGACTGCGATTCGCCGACATAGATTGGGCCCAGAGGGCTCATGCCAAATTCGGCCACCATCTTGCGGGCGATTTCAACCGCCCGTTCGATGTCATTCGAAGCGCCTGCCGTCATCGTCTCCAGCACAACTTGTTCCGCTGCGCGACCTCCGAGCAGCACGGCAATTTGATCCTCGAGGTACTCGCGCTTCTTCATCAGGCGATCGCGCTCCGGCAGCGACTGCGTCACTCCCAGTGCGCGTCCTCGAGGCAGGATCGAAACCTTGTGAATAGGATCGCCATTCTTTACTGCCAGGCCGACTGCGACGTGCCCCGCTTCGTGAACTGCAGTTGCATAGCGTTCATCCTCATCCATCATGAAGCCCTGGCGCTCGGCGCCCATTAGGATTTTGTCGCGTGCGTATTCGATATGTTTACGTCCGACTGATTCCGCAGCTTCACGTGTGGCCGCAATGGCAGCCTCGTTTAATAAGTTAGCGAGGTCTGCGCCGGAAAAACCCGGCGTGCCCCGGGCGATCCAGTTAAGATCGAGATCTCGATCGAGCTGCAGATTTCGCGCGTGCACTTTCAAAATCGCATGCCGACCACGGAGGTCCGCGAGGTTGACCATGATCTCACGATCAAATCGACCCGGACGAGTCAAAGCGGAATCGAGTACGTCGGGACGATTCGTCGATCCAATAACAACAATGCTGGATCCCTGGTTGAAACCATCCATCTCGATCAACAATTGATTAAGCGTCTGATCCTGATCCGTCGAGCCCGAATCATTCGCGCGTCCGCGCTGGCGTCCCAGCGCGTCGATCTCGTCGATAAAGATTATGCAGGGCGAAAGCTTTCTCGCACGGGCGAACAGCCGGCGCACTCGGGCGGCTCCGACGCCGGCAAATTTCTCCTGAAAACTCGATCCCGCGGCGGAGAGAAAAGGCACACCTGCCTCGCCGGCAGCGGCCCGCGCCAACAGCGTTTTCCCAGTTCCCGGTGGTCCATACAGCAGAAGGCCGCGGGGCGCGCGACCACCCAGTCGTCCAAAGTGAATCGGGTCACGGAGAAACTCAATCGTTTCCGATAACTCTGCCCTTGCTTCATCGACACCAGCGACGTCGGCGAAGGTTATGTTTTGTTTGCCACTATGATCAGCCAGACTGAAACTTCCGCGGCGACCGTTTACTGTGGAATGAACTCGCCAACCTACGAGTCCCAGCGCGAGACAGATCAGAACGGGTGAGGAATATACGAGTAGCGTTCCCGCAAAACTGGGCTGCGTCGAAGCAAATTCGATCGGCACACGATTCTTCCTGAACAACTCAACCACGGTCTGCCGAAATGAATCGCCGGCGACGGTCGCTTGCAATACTGAGCCGTCTGTCTTTGTGACGGTCAAAGAATCATTCTCGATAAGTACCGATGCGGCCGGACCGGTCTCGGCGATCGCATAGAGCTCAGAGTAATTGATCCGCTGAACAGGCGAGATGCGGGTACGGTAAACCGCCACCGACACAGAGCCTGCTACGAGCACCGTGGCGCCTAAGATTGCGAGAGCGACGCTCGTTCTCTGCGAACGGCCAATTATTTTCTTGATACGAAAAATCATAGTTTTCCCCAGGAATGCGCGGGCTATCTCTTGTGGGTGTCCGCGAGATTTTCTTGTTCAAGACCAGAAGGAACTAAGGATTGGAAGCGAAGGCGTGTCGGGGGAACAATGGCACAAACGCAAAACCCTTTAGGCCACTTAATACGCCCGCTATTCAACCACTCGCGAGCGCTGCTTCAATTTACCAATAATCCGCAAGAGAAGTCCAGATAGAATCGCAATAACTGTGGAATAGCATCGGTAATTTTTGTGACGGGTCGCCACGGATCTGAATCAGAACGTCCGAAGAGCCTACAAGTCCTCATCCCGGCCCTTCTCCACCGG
>JAWWPL010000236.1:0-6496 GCA_033850605.1 Blastocatellia bacterium
GACTCTCAAACGCTCTCATCCTCGATACTCCGCTTGACGGGGAAGATTGCCAATATCAAGCACGTTACCCTGACACAAAAGTCGCAACAGACTATCGTAAATATAGACAGCGATCCGAGGACGGTGGAAGCGCCGGTAGACGCCAACACTTTAAGCGAATTGTTTCAGGAGGGCGGCGGCGATCGAAGCTACATCTATACAACCAGCGAAGGCAACATCTTGCGGGCGAGCTACGCGATTGATGGACGCTATGACGCCACGCGCAAGAGTAACATCGTTGGCGTGTTGACGATGGATTTTGCGCTCTCGAACGTGGAACAAAATGTCGGCACAGCTTTCATCCAAACAATGCAGGTCCTGGCCGGTTTTCTCTTCCTATTCTGGCTGCTTCAGTATGCCTTCGTGCGGCGTGGCTTTCTCCGCTGGTTGCGGCTGCTGACCGCAACCGCCGAGCATTTCGGCCAGGGCGATTTCTCGGCGCGGGCTCACATTCCAACCGTCGACGAACTCGGCCAACTTGGAACGGCTTTCAATCAGATGGCGACGGAGGTCGAACACTCTGATTCAGCTCTAAAGGTGGAAATTGTTGAGCGCTCGCAGGTAGAAACCAGGTTGCGGTGGGCAACGAACGTGCTCGACGCTATGCAGGACGCCGTCTTCATGTTCGATCCCCAGACGCTGCGCTACGCTTATGTCAACGAGGGCGCGACCCGGCAGACAGGTTATAGCAAAGATGAATTGCTCATCATGACACCTATTGATATTAAGCCAAGGTTCGACGAAACGAGCTATCGCGACCTGATCGCGCCCGTTATTGCCGGGACGGTTGACGCTCTCCCATTTACGACCGTCCACCGAAACAAGAGCGGCCAGGACGTTCCGGTCGAGATCATGCTTCAATACGTTGCGGCGGAAAACGGCCAACATATCGTCGTATCAATGGTGCGCGACATCAGCGAGCGGCTACATATCGAAAGCGTACTTCGCGAGAGTGAAGAGAGATACCGCGACCTGTTTGAAAACGCCAACGACATTATTTATACGCACGACCTCGCCGGAAATTACACCTCAGTCAATAAAGCCTGCGAAAGGATCGTCGGCTATACAAGTGAGGAAGCTCTCAAGCTGAACATTTCTCAGGTCGTCGCACCCGAATATTTCGCGGAAGCTAAGGCACTGCACGCGAACAAGGTCGGGGACGAAGCACCTACCGTTTATCAACTCGAAATCATTGCCAAAGACGGCCGCCGATTGATACTTGAAGTGAACTCTCGTCTCACTCTCGAGGACGGGAAACCGACCGGCGTGCAAGGCATGGCCCGTGATATTACCGAGCGCAAGCGCGCTGAAGCGGAACGTGAGGTGATCGCTGAAATAGTCCAGAGTGTGATCACGACAGCCAATCTTGATGAGTTGTTTAAGCTCGCTCACCAGGCAATCGGTAAAATCCTTCCCGCGGAGAGTTGCTTCATCGCTCTTCATAACCTGGTTACTGACGTAATGCATTGTGAGTATTGGGTCGACCAGTTTGATCCTGCCCCGCTGCCGCGTCCCCTCGGTAAAGGCTTCAGCAGTTATATGCTCCGCACGGGCCAACCACTCCTGCTGACCAAAGAATTTAAGGAGCAAATGTATGAGCGAGGCGAAGTCCAGAAGAGTGGAACCGACTCTCTTTCATGGTTGGGCGTCCCATTGCGGACGCGTTCGCGCACCATCGGTGTCCTGGTCGTACAGGACTATAAGCAAGAGCACGCTTACAACCAGCGCGATCTTGAATTTCTGTCCGCAGTCGGAGATCAGCTGGGCTTGGCTATCGAGCGCAAGCGAATCGAACTTGAACTCAAAGCAAACGAGATGCAGCTCTTGGAAGCGCAACACATCGCCAGCCTGGGCAGTTGGGAATGGGATATCGCGGCGAACAAAGTGAGCTGGTCAGACGAGCTTTATCGTATTTACGGTCTCCAGCCACAAGAGTTCGAGGTGACCTATGAAGCGTCCTGTGCGTTTGTCCACCCGGACGACCGGAAGTTTGTGGAGAGTACAATCAAACAGACTTTTCACGATAAGACACACCCCAATTTAGACTACCGGATTATCCGGCCGGACGGGACGGTACGGGTGCTTCAGGCCAATGGCAGAGTAACGAACGATGACACCGGCCGCGCCATCAAGATCGTGGGAACGGTCCTGGACAACACGGAGCGCAAGCGCGGCGAAACCGAACGCGAGGTGATCTCAGAGGTCATTCAGAGCGTGATCCTGACTTCAAATCTCGATGAGTTGCTCAAACAGGTCCACCATTCGTTAAAGAGAGTTCTTTATGCCGAAAACTGCTGCGTTGCCCTCTACGACAAACAGACCGGTCTGTTCGAGGCGCCGCTCTTTGTCGATCTGGTCGAAGCTAATCCGTTTCCGATGGCTCTCAGCAAAAACTGCACTGCCAAAGTGTTTAGTAGTGGCCATCCGCTGCTAATGGACGAAGCGGTTTTTGCCGGACTCCTGGAGGCGGGCGAAGTCGAGTTAGTCGGCAGACCAGCTCCATCATTTCTCGCAGTGCCGCTGATGACCTCAGACGAAACGATTGGTGTGCTGGTGGTGCAGCACTACGAAAAGGAAAATGTTTACGGCCAGCGCGATGTGGAGTTTCTGGCCGCCGTGGCCGCACAACTGGCGCTGGCAATTGAGCGCAAGCGGACGGAAGAGGCGCTGGCGAAAAGTGAAAAATCTTATCGCGTGTTAGTCGACAACGGTCAGGGCCTTATTTGTACGCACGATCTTGACGGCCGCCTGCTCTCCATTAATCCGGCCGCGGCTGAATCCCTCGGCTACATCGCCGCTGAAATGGTAGGAAGGAATTTGATCGAGTTCATCTCACCGTCGTCGCAGCCTGTTTTCCCGCATTACTTAAAACGCATTGCGGCCGAGCCAAACCTCACGGGCATGCTGAACCTCCTCACCAGCAGAGGTGAAGAACAAATCTGGAGTTATCGCAACACGTGTATCGCCGAACCAGGGGCAATGGCCTACGTCCTCGGCTTTGCGCAGGACGTGACCGACAGCAAACGCTCTGAGGAAGCGCTGCGGACGCTGACTGAGCGTCTGTCGCTTGCTACTCAGGTAGGAAACATAGGGGTCTGGGACTGGGACGTTCACACCAATTCGATTAACTGGGATGAAAGAATGTTTGACATCTACGGTGTCCCGGAGGGAACAGAAACCGATTACGACCTCTGGAGTGCCTGTCTGGTTGGGGACGATCTGCCGAAGGCTGAAGCTTCACTGCAACAGGCCATAGCGCGGCAGAGCCAGGAAGTGTCAGAGTTTCGCATCGTCCGGCCGGACGGCTCTCTGCGCCACGTGCAGGCAGCGCAGGGTGTGATCCAGGATCGGACGGGTAAGGTCGCGCGCGTGATCGGCCTCAATATCGACATCACCGAGCGCAAGCGGGCTGAGGAAGCTTTGATTGAGAGCGATCGCCGTTTTCGGGATCTCTTCTACGATGCACCGGTCGGCTACCATGAATTGGATACCGAGGGACGAATCACGTGTGTCAACACAACGGAACTTTCGATGCTCGGCTATTCCTCAGAAGAGATGATCGGACACCATGTCTGGGAGTTTATCGAAGAGGCAGAGATTGCGCGCCAGACCTTCGCGGAAAAGCTTGTGGGAATAAAACCACTGCCAAATGTTGAGCGCTCCTTCCGGCGTAAGGATGGAACCTTCATGGAGGTTCAGCTTGACGATCAGCTGCTCAATGACGCGAGCGGGGAATTTATCGGCATTCGCGCAACCATGCAAGACATCACCGAGCGCAAACAGTTGGAGAACAAGCTCCGGCACGAACGCGCCTTCTTGCGTACCCTCATCGATCACCTTCCTGATTCAGTCTATGTAAAGGACATGGCCTCCCGAAAGGTCATCGCGAATTTGGCCGAAGTGCGGCTTTCCGGTCTGCAATCAGAGGCCGAGGTATTAGGTAAGGATGATTTTGAATTGCACCCGAGGGAGTTAGCGGAAAAATTCCTGGCTGACGATCAAGTGGTGCTCCAAACCGGTCAACCGGTCATCAATCGGGAAGAGTATGTGATTGGTAACGAGGGCCAGAAAACCTGGTTGCTTACTACCAAGATTCCATTGCGTGATGAGAACGACCAGATCGTCGGCCTGATCGGTCTGGGTCGGGACATCACTGATCGCAAACGAATGGATGAAAAACTACTCAAGAGCGAGGCCAACTTCAGAGACCTCTTTGACAATGCCCCCGTGGCTTATCACGAATTGGACAGGGAAGGACGATTCACCCGGATAAATCATACCGAGGAATTGCTACTCGGATACACCAACGAGGAATTGCGAGGACGGCACCCGTGGGAAATCATCGTTGAGAAAGTATCGCGCGACGCTATTACCGCAAAGCTTGCGGGTATAGTGAAACTGATTCCCGCCGAGCGAACCTTTATTCGCAAAGACGGCACGCTGGTCCCAGTCCTGAATGAAGACCGGCTAATCAAGGATGCGAAGGGCGAGATCACCGGCATCCGAACGACGCTTCAGGACATTACCGAGCTTAAGGAAACCGAGGAACAACTTAAGACGAATGAAATGCAGATGTCTGAAGCACAGGCAATCGCTCATCTTGGAAGTTGGAACTATGACGCCGTTACCGGCGAGGCGAAGTGGTCGGACGAACTGTGGCGCATCTTTGGTCTCGACCAGCGGGTGTTGGGATTATCGTATGAAGAATACCTGGCGATGGTGCATCCGGAAGACCGCCATCTGGTGAAAAGCATTAATGAAAAGTCTCAAGAAACAAAACAGGACTTCGGTTATGACTATCGCATCGTTCACGCTGATGGCACCGTGCGGGTACTTCGCGCCAATGGAAGAGTTGTTTGTGACGAACATGGTCAAGTGGTAAAGATCAGGGGCACCGATCAGGACATCACTGAGCAGAAGCGAATCGAAGATGATTTGGCGCAGGCGCGCGATGCGGCGCAGGAATCAACGCGGCTTAAGTCTGAGTTTCTGGCAAATATGTCACACGAAATTCGCACCCCAATGAACGGCGTCATCGGCATGACCGGGCTGCTCCTCGACACTGACTTGACCGCCGAGCAGAGAGACTTTACCGAGACTATTAACTCCAGTGCCGATTCGTTGATGACAGTCATTAACGACATCCTCGACTTTTCTAAGATCGAAGCCGGCAAACTCCAGTTCGAGATGCTCGATTTCGATCTCAGCAATGCGGTCGAAGGAACGGTCGAACTCCTGGCCGAGCGGGCGCACGCCAAGCAAATCGAGTTGGCCTCGCTGATCTATAGCGACGTGACCAGGTCCCTGCGAGGCGATCCGGGCCGGCTTCGCCAGGTGTTAACCAACTTGATCGGAAACGCGATCAAATTTACCGAGCGCGGCGAGGTCATTGTCCGGGCCGAGAAAGACAGCGAAACCGGCAATGACATAGTCGTTCGCTTTACGGTTACCGATACCGGTATCGGAATTAGTGAACCCGCCCAAAAGAATCTGTTCCAGCCGTTTACTCAGGCTGACGGCACCACCACGCGGAAGTACGGGGGAACCGGTCTCGGCCTCGCCATTTCGAAGCAATTGGTCGGTTTGATGGGTGGCCAGATTGGAATTACGAGTACCCAGGGAAAAGGCTCGACCTTCTGGTTTACCGCCCGATTCCCCAAGCAGGAAGTTCCACTTGCCAGGACCGAAACTGCCCTACTCAGTCTTGATCGATTGCACGCTCTGATCGTCGATGACAACGCGACCAATCGGAAAATTCTCTCGCACCAGTTGAACTCGTGGGGAATGGTTCATGACGAGGCCGATTCGGGAGTTCGCGCTCTCGAGTTATTGCGATCTGCCGCCGCCGAGGGAACGCCTTATGATCTTGCCATTCTTGATTTCATGATGCCAGGTATGGATGGTTTCGAGTTGGCTCGGGCGATCAAGTCCGAGCCGGCACTGGCGTCCGTGCGATTGGTGCTCTTGACCTCGTTCGGACAGCGTGGCGATGGCGCGACAGCACATGAAGCCGGGATTGCCGCATATCTGACCAAACCAGTGCGTCAGTCTCAGTTGTTCGATTGCCTGGCCAACGTCGTCAGCCAAAGCACCCGGCCGGAAGCAGTCCTTTTAAGTGGCGAGAATTCACTCGTTACTAAACACACTCTGGCAGAGGCAAGTCCCATGTCGAATAAAATAATCCTCCTGGCCGAAGACAACATCGTGAACCAGAAGGTCGCGGTCCGTCAGTTGCAGAAGTTGGGCTATCGGGCCGACACCGTGGCTAATGGTCGCGAGGCAGTCGAAGCGTTGGGCCGCATCCCTTATGATCTCGTCTTCATGGATTGCCAGATGCCCGAGATGGATGGCTATGAAGCGACCGCGGAGATTCGCCGCCTCGAAGGTGAAGTGAAACATACGCCAATCGTGGCCATGACGGCGCATGCGCTCCAGGGCGATCGGGAAAAATGCATAG
>JAWWPL010000377.1:0-10489 GCA_033850605.1 Blastocatellia bacterium
CCGAACACGACGATCAGCGCTATGTGCCGAAGGACGAAATTGAGTGGTGGGAGAAGCACAACGATCCGGTGGACAGATTTGAAAGGTACCTGCTCGATCGCAAAGTCGCGACCAAAGAAAAGCTGGAAGAAATTACCGCCGGCGTAATGCGAGAGATTGACGAAGATTCCGAGTGGGCAGAAAGCTCGCCGATGCCTGACCCGGAAGGCGCGGCTTACGGGGTCTTTGATAACTCGATCGTGCCACCCGCGTTTCGGCCGAAGGTTTTCAGCGATAGCTAAGCAGGCGAAACTAAATGGTTTCTCAATTATTCAAAGTTGCAAGTGCTGCGACAGCCGTCATGCTCGCTTGTGGTCTCGGCATCGGACAGGATAACCGGACCGCGGTCGTAGCCGAAGGTATCGGCGTCAGCTTGGTACTGCCGCCAGGACTTCAACAGTTCTCAGAGCAAAAGATGGCTCTCATTCGCGAGAAAGGTATTCCGGCTAAGTTCGTATTCAGCGATTCACGCAGTGACGTAATGGTTGTAATTAACACTTTTGGCAGTGGCGCAAATGAAAAAGGATTGTTGAAAGTCGAAGAGGGAATAAAGACTTCAGCCCAGAAGCAAAACGCGTCCGTTGAGTTTCTCAAACGCAGCGTAATTTCAATGAACGGGAAGAAGTGGCTTCGATTGTCATTGAAGGAAGAGACGGGCGAAGACGCAATGATCGACACGTATTTCGTCACTAACTGGGCCGGGGAGTACATACTGCTTAACTTCACCGCGACCGTAGCTAAGTACAAAAGCTACCAGGGTGCGTTTGAAACGAGCGCCAGGTCGGTCCAACTGGAGTTGATAGTTGACACCACGGAATTTAATAAGAATACGGTCAAAGGGTCTGGCAAGAAGCCTTCACCTTGATTGTTCGACCGATTTGATATGGCAACCGCCGTCAAGAAACTCAGTAACGAATCCTTGTCGTCATCAGCCCGCTTTAGCAGGCGAAGGAATCTGTCGCCCGCTAAAGCGGGCTCGGGAGTTCTATTTGGCAGGGCACCCAGGGTGGCGCTTCGCTTCACTTCGTTTCGCTCAGCTCCACCCAGGGTGGCGCTTCGCTTCACTTCGTTTCGCTCAGCTTGCCCTGGGCTAAATTCTGCCGCCGGCTATGCCGGCTCGTTGAGTCTCCTGTTATTACTATTAACCATCGCGTGCACCGGGAAGGAGCCCCAACCTAATCCAGTTGCGACCCAATCTCCAGCGTCCGCGCAGTCTCCGGCAACGACGGTTGAAAGCTATCCCAGTCTCGTGGCCCAGGCACAGGAAGTTAACGACGCCTTTCGGCGCAGGGATTTTGCCCGCATGGTAGATCTGACTTATGCGAAAGTCACTGAGGCTGCCGGCGGCCGCGACAAGATGATTGCCGCGCTCGCCAAAGGAATGAAGGAGATGGAATCTGAAGGAGTCACGGTGCTTTCGTCAACTGCCGAAGCTCCCACGCAGATCGTCCACGCGTCGGATTGGATCTATGCCGTGGTTCCTACGACACTGAAAGTGAAAGCAAAGGAAGGCATCTTTCAAACGGAGAGCAGCATGATCGGAATTTCCGCGGACAAAGGCGCGAACTGGACGTTCATTGATGCGGGCGGAAAGGATCATACGCAACTTGTAGGCTTTCTGCCGGTGCCTTCCGACAAATTGAACTTGCCGGTGGAGAAGGAACCGGTCAGGTTATCAGGCAACTGAGAAAGATCTGAACGCGGATCTAAGATGAGCATGAAGCGAAAGAATCTGTCGCCCGCCAAAGCGGGCTTGGGAACCAGACTTGGCTTGATCCACGGGTTCCGCTTCGCTCCACCCGTGGCTACACTCTGCCGCCGGCTACGCCGGTTGGTCGAGCGGTAACGGCAAAGGGACTCTGATGGCTGTAGCTCTAAAAAAAGAACACAAACTCGAACGGCCGCCGCGTGGCGGGCCGGCCACGATGGTTGAAGCCATTCGCCAGGGCCTCTGGGAAGAGATGGAACGTGACCCGACCGTTTTTCTGATCGGCGAAGACGTCGGCGTCTATGGCGGCGCCTTCAAAGTCACTGATGGCATCATCGATGAGTTCGGCCCAGAGCGGGTGATTGATACGCCGATCGCCGAGGCCGCGATTGTCGGCGCAGCCTGCGGCGCGGCTTTGATGGGCCTGCGGCCGGTCGCCGAGTTTCAATTTATCGATTTTATTTCCTGCGGGTTTGACATGCTCACCAACTATGCGGCCAAGTGCCGTTATCGCTGGGGCGCTAATATTCCGGCGGTGTTTCGCGGGCCCTGCGGTTCCGGCGTGCGCTCAGGTCCATTTCATTCTCTTAATCCGGAATCTTTCTTTACCAACACCGCGGGTTTGAAGATCGTCGAGCCATCGACGGCTTACGACGCGAAGGGCTTAATCAAAGCTGCGATTCGCGACCCGGATCCGGTGCTTTATTTCGAGCACAAGAAGCTTTATCGCCTGCCACGCCTGCGCGAAGAACTGCCGAGCGACGATTACATTGTTGAGATCGGGAAAGCCCGCACGAGGCGTGAAGGTCGCGATCTTTCCATCATCACTTTTGGCGCGCAGGTTTTGACGGCGCTCGACGCCGCGGACGAATTGGAAAAGGAAGGACTGGATGTCGAAGTGATCGACCTGCGCACGTTGGCGCCGTTGGATAAGGAAGCGATTCTTGGCAGCGTCAGGAAGACCAGCCGGGCGATCGTTTTGCACGAAGCGTCTTTAACCGGTGGGATTGGTGGAGAAATCGCCGCGATCATTTCTCAGGAAGCTTTCGAGTGGCTGGATGCTCCCGTCGTGCGGGTGGCTTCGCTCGACACGCCGGTGCCTTATTCACCGCCGCTGGAAGATTACTACTTGCCGCAAGTGAAGGACGTGCTCGACGTGGCGCGGAAGCTGGCGGCTTATTAATCAGTTTATTCGTTAGGAGGAAACCGATAATGCCTAAATATGTGATCGAAAGAGAGATTCCCGGCGCGGGAAAAATGTCTCCGCAAGAGTTACAGGGAGCGTCGCAAAAATCCTGTAGCGTGCTTCGGAATCTGGGTCCGGAAATTCAGTGGGTGCAGAGCTATGTCACCGCAGACAAACTTTACTGCGTCTACGTTGCGCCCAATGAGGAGATCATTCGCGAGCACGCACAACAGGGCGGCTTTCCAGCGAACCGGATTTCTGAGATCAAGACGATCATTGATCCTACGACGGCTGAGTAAAACGTACGTTTAGAAGTGGGCTACCGCCCGCTTAGTCGGGCAGTAGCCCGAATCTAAACATCATTAAGTGGAGTCATCATGGCAACTGAAGTAGTAATGCCGCAGATGGGCGAGTCCATCGCGGAAGGCACCATCACCAAGTGGCTGAAAAACGTAGGCGACCATGTCGATCGTGACGAACCCTTGTTCGAAATCTCGACCGACAAGGTCGATGCCGAGATTCCTTCGCCCGCCGCCGGCACATTGACTGAGGTCAGATACAAAGAGGGCGAAACAGTAGAAGTAAATACAGTCGTCGCGGTGCTCGACGGCAATGGCGCGGCGCCGCCCGTCAAAGAAGAAACAGTTGCAGCGCCCGCCGCTGGCTCACCCGCTGAGACAGCCAAGCCGGAGGCTGGTCCTCCGGAACCGCAACCTGCGCCACCAAAGCCTGAAGCGCCTGCAACAGTCGAACCTCCTAAACCGGCGATCCCGGTTGAGGCCGCACCAGTGGCGCATAAAACGGAAGTCAAGCCTTTGGTCAAGAAAGGCGACGTAGCGAACGTGAAAGCTGCGCCCGCTCCGGAAAGAACCGGCGATGGAGCCACCGCCGCGGAATTGCGTCGCACCAAGTCCAGTCCGTTGGTGCGCAAAATTGCTTCGGAACACAACATCGACATCCAGCAACTCGAAGGCACGGGGATGAGCGGACGCGTTACCAAGAATGACATCCTCAGCTTTATTGAATCGGGCAGTCCGGCCCCCGCGGCGGCGCCCATCCAAGCGGAAAAGGCGCCGGCGGCTCCAGCTGCAACGCCGTCCGCTCCGGCGCTCAAACCAGCGGAAGGCGATCGCGTCGAGCAGATGACTGTGATGCGCAAGAAGATCGCCGAGCACATGATCACTTCGCGCCGCACTTCCGCGCACGTCAGCACCGTATATGAAATTGACATGACGAAGATCGCAAGGCTGCGTGATGAAAACCGCGAGGCTTTTCTGGAACGCACCGGCACGAAGCTAACGTTCATGCCGTTCATTTTCAAAGCGGTAACCGACGCAATTCGGAAATTCCCGATCTTCAATTCCCAGGTCAGCGGCGATCAGATCATCTACAAGCGTGACATTAACCTCGGTATGGCCGTAGCTCTTGACTGGGGATTAATCGTTCCGGTAATCAAACGCGCTGATGATCTTTCGATCTCCGGCCTGGCCCGGGCGGCGAATGATCTGGCCGATCGCGCGCGTACGAAACAACTGAAGCCGGACGAAGTTGGCGGCGGTACTTTCACCATTACTAATCCCGGCGTATTCGGCGGTCTGTTTGGAACGCCGATCATTAACCAGCCGCAAGTGGCAATCCTAGGTGTTGGTAAGATTGAGAAGCGAGCCAAGGTCCTGACCTCGGCCGACGGCGAAGACTATATTGCCATCCGCCAGATGGCCTATTTCGCGTTGAGTTTTGATCATCGAATCATCGACGGATCGGATGCCGAAAAGTTTCTCGCATATGTAAAGGAGCGACTCGAGTCAGGGCAGTTCGCGATTTAGATTCAATATGGCTATGAAGTCAGTACCACCTGCGTCAGCGGGTGGGACAAAATAGCCTCTTAGAAGGAAACGATGGAACTCCCGCTCGGATAATTGATCACCCTTCCGATGCTACGGCACCCTTCGAATTGAACGCATTTTTCTCTGGCAATCGACTATGTAATCAATCAGCAGCGAAAAGATTTGCGGATCTTGAGCGACTGATCCACCCGCTCACGCGGGTGGTACTGACCTCACCACCGCGAGAAAGCATGCCACCAATCGATCCGCGGCTTGGGCTGCTTTTCTTGCAAACCCCTAGCGAAGCAATAATGAATCCCTAGTAACTGCGGTTCGCTCGCTGTTTCCGCATTCCGGGTCTTGACAGACTTAGCCGCTTCTATACTATTCGTAGGTTCAAGTTGATGAAGCACCAGCCTATCGAAGCTCATCGACCCGACGTTCCATTAACTGTTTGCCAGGACCGGCAGACAACGTGACTCATGAGTTCATCGTTGAACTCGACAACTGTTGGACGCGACCAGGCTGAGCGTCTGCCATTTACGATGATAAGGAGTTCAAATTCTATGACTATCAACCTAAGGACACTTCGATCCCTTGCGCTTGCTTTCGGGCTGGCGCTGGCTCTTTCCCCATTAGCATTCGGACAAAACTCGACAACATCCACCACGCCGACTGATGCGACAAGAGCCCGCTCTGTCCAAAGCGGTCAAAAGTTGAAGATCAAAGGTGTGGTGGTTAAACGTGACGCTGACACCTTTACTGTGCGTGATCTGACCGGCAACGATACCGTCGTGCGTTTGACCGACAGAACTTCGGTCAAGACCAAAGGCGGCTTCCTGCGCAGCGGCACGAACTATGGACAGACGAACATTCTTCGCGGCCTCAATCTCGAAGTTGACGGACACGGCGGATCGTCGGGCGAATTGGTCGCCGACAGCGTGAGATTCAATGAATCCGATTTCCGGACTGCGCGCGCGGTTGAGTCGCGGGCGACGCCGCTCGAAGAGCGGGCCTCGGCATCGGAAGGCCGGATCAGCGAAGTCGAGCAGAATGCTCAGAAGCTCTCCGGGCAACTTGATGAATTAGCGGCCGTTTCGAATGCCGCCCGCGGTGGCGCCAAAGCGGCGCAAGAGACTGCTGACTCGGCAGTAGCCGGCGTCAATGCAACCAACGACCGCATCTCAGCACTCGATGACTATGTGCCGCAGGAGACGACAGCCGTCAATTTCCGCACCGGCAGTGCAGTGCTGACACCTGACAGTAAGGCCAAGCTGGACACGATCGCGACCAAGGCGCTCAACGCCAAAGGCTACGTGCTCGAGGTTACCGGCTTTGCTGACGCCACGGGGAACACAGCCGTCAATCGGGCTTTGAGCCAGAGGCGCGCGGACGCCGTGATCCGTTACCTGGTTGAGCAACATCAGATTCCGCTCCGCCGCGTCGTCACGCCTTACGGCTTTGGTTCGTCGAATCCGGTGGCGGATAACAAGACCCGCGATGGCCGCGCACAGAATCGTCGCGTGGAAGTTAAGGTGCTGGTGAACAAAGGCCTGACTCAGCCCGCACCGGCGATGACTCCCGGCAGCAGCGGTTCCGGACAGTAATTTTTCGCGCAGGTTGGTAACTTGCGCACTCCTAGAGAACAGCGCAATTGTTTATTTGCGCTTGAGCGCCAACGATCATGCCGTCAGTCGGCGTCAAAGCATAGCCAGCAACGAGCTGGCGGCATGAGGAGTTGGTTCGATGGTCTCGATTAAGTACGGTAAATTCTTAGCGCCGGCGTTGGTTCTATCAGCGCTGGCTTTATTTTTTTTCGCGGCGGCTTTTCTAAACCAGCCGGCCCACGCGCAAAAGCTCAAGCAATTGCCTCCGCCGCCGCCCGGACCGCGTTTCAAACCAAAGCCCACACCTACGCCGGCGCCGACGCCTGAACCCGAGTATGAAGTCCTCAAGGTTTCTTCTAACCTCGTGGTAGTGCCCGTTTCCGTTACCGATCAGCAGGGACAGCCGGTGCTGGGATTGAAACCGAGTGATTTTCAAATTGCCGAAGACGGCCGGCCGCAGGAGATCACGCAGTTGGGTGATCCGGAACAGGTGCCGGTCGACATAGCCCTCCTGATCGACGTGTCAGCCAGCGTCGATGCCCGTTTTGTGTTCGAGCAGAAAGCGGCAGCGGATTTTCTGAAGCAGGTTTTGAAGCCTGGGGATCGGGCCACGGTTTTTGCCATCGACCAGACTTCGCGGATGATTCAACCGCTGGGTACTGCCGAAATGGCTGCGAAAAAGCTCTTGACTGTTACTCCGGCCAAAGGCTTCACGGCATTCTTTGATACCGTCCTGGCCGCGGAAAAATACCTGGACGAGTCTTCTACATCCGGACGGCGGCGCCTGGTGGTTGTCATCTCGGATGGGGATGACACAGCGCGAATTTCTGATCTCTTTAACCGCGAAAGCACTAAAGGCAATTACCGCTTATCAAGCATGGATTCGCAACTTCAATTTATTGAACGCGTGCAAAACGAGGTATTGCGTGAAATACAAAAAGCCGAAGTTACTTTTTATTCGATTAATCCCAGCGGCAGCACTATGCACCTGAATGTTCGCACGGCTAGATCAGAACTGGGCATGGAGAAACTGGCGCAAGCGACGGGCGGCGCCGCCTTTGTCCCTAAGAACGACGGCGAACTCAACATTATTTTTCAGCGCATCGCTTCAGAGATCCGCTCGCAGTATCTGCTTCAGTATTATTCGAACAACAAGTCCGGAAGTCTCGTGTTCCGTCGCATCGCCGTCTCGGCTCGGAGCCAACCACAGCTGCACGTGCGCGCCCGTGAAGGGTACTACCCCAAAGCGAAATAGGTTCCTGTAGATCGCGCCTTGCCGGAAGTCGATTTGGGTGCGAGGCTGGTCAATTCTGGGAACGCGCTCCGCCTCCGGTCCGAAGCGCGTTATTTCCCGACATCAAGAACAACCAGCGTTTTTCGCGCTTCGCGCTCAGGGCGGACGAGACGTCCGCGTTCCCAGCAATTCACTGACGGACTTCTGGGGCAAAGCCTCGTGATCGCCACCTGGTCTCGGCTCCTTAGGGCTCCGAACTAAAGTCACGGTGCTGATGAGATGGTTGCCTCAACCCGCATCACTCAGAGATTCATTTAACCCGCGGCGTCTTCGGTTTTTTTGGTTTGGAGCCGCACTTCTCGCATCTACAGCCCATCGGTTTGATGATGTCGTCAAAGTATTCCTTGCCATAGTCGTAGGCAATTTCTTCGCCCGCCTTAATGTTCTTTCGCGACCATATCCAAACTCGCCGGCCGGAGATTAGTGCTTCAGCATTTGGTTTGCAGGAGTGGTTAATGTAACGCGCCACATTGCTGCGAGGGCTACCGTCAATCGTCCATTTGGTATTTACGCCAAAGAAGTATTTTCCTCTTCGCTTATCGACTTCTTCGTTTGGAATTAGCGGGCCCGTGTATTCAATGATCCGCTTTCCCTTAGCGATCGGCTGAACTGCAAATAATCCCAAGCCTGTATTAGTTCGTCTTACAATATATTTTCGATTCTCTGGCTGCATATACTGACTCTAACATGTTGGCTTCTCGCAAACCTGGCAATCGCTTCACAATACTGTTACTCGCCTGACCGCGCGCCGGCTGCGCACTATTCGCTTCATCGGCTACAATGTCGGCGATGCACACGGCCACACCACCTTATGCCCCTTATGCGGAAGAGCACATCGTCGCTTATCCCGTGGAATACATTGCGGGCATAGATTTGTATAACGCTGGTGAATATCATGCCGCGCATGATGCCTGGGAAGAACGCTGGATGGGACCGGTTGCGCCCGATGAAAAGCTTTTCCTGCAGGCTATGATTCAATCGGCCGTGGCGTTTCATCATTTGCAAATTGGCCGTCCCGGCGCCGCGCGCCGCATGTATCTGATGGCCAAGGAAAAATTTGCTCGCCTCGACCGGCCCGTATTCATGTCGCTCGACCTGGCAGAGTACCAGGAGCAACTCGATCGCGCCCTGTCCTGGCTGTTGACGGTTCCCGACCCGCGCGAGATCGAGCAGCCGGAATTGCTTCTCCCGAAAATCAGTCTGGTTCCCGAAGTCACACCGTTCGAATAGCGTAAAAAAGGATTTCTGTTGAAGACCATCATCAGACGCATTCGGTTGTTACTCCTGGGTCTTTGGCTGGGAGCGGCGGTCTTCTTTGGCGCTGCGGTGGCACCCGCGGTGTTTGGCGTTTTACGCGGAACCCAGTTACCAAACGCGAATGAACTCGCCGGCATGATCGTCCAGCGATCGTTGACCGTAGTCAATCGTGGCGGTTTTGAGATCGCCCTCTTTCTGATTGTGACCGGGTTCTTCATCAACCGGAGAGAAGGGCGGCTGCTGCAATTCGCCGAGATGATTTCGCTGGCGATTATGGCTATTATGGCTGGCGTTAGTCATTGGGTAATTTCAGCGCGTATGCTGGCTCTAAAGGCGGCGATGCAGGCGCCCATCGATCAGATCGCCGGCAACGATCCGCGGCGGATCGCGTTCGACGCGTTGCACGGCTACTCGGTCACGGCGATGGGAGTGGCAATCGTGGCTGGGCTGTTGGCCTTCCTGATCATGGCGCGGCCGAAGTACGCGGATTGACGGGCACTAGCCCGACCGTAAGGAAGGGCTCTCGTTCTTTCCAAGAAAGCACCCTAGTGGAAATTATCGAACAACCAAAAGACTGGCCTGAGCGATACGCAAGCTGGAGATCAAAGCAGCAGGGCGGTTCTCTGGACAACCTTGACGGCTACCCTTTTGTCGAAAATTCGCGCGCGCCGTTTACGCCTTTGCGCCGCTCGCTGTCGATGTTGAATCTGGCGCTCATCAGTTCAGCCGGTGCGTACATCGACGGCACTGATCCCTTCGACGTAACCGCGCCGGATGGTGATTTCACGCTTCGTGAGATTCCTACCTCGATCGATCCCGGTGACCTGGTCTTCTCAGCTCGCGGCTACGATCCCGCGCAGGTTCAGCAGGATGTTAATGTGGAACTTCCGCTTGCACGCTTGCTGGAATTCGAAAGCAATCGAGTGATTGGCCAGTTGAACTCGGCCTTCTGGAGCTTCTGCGGATTTATTCCTGATGCGGTGCGACTGGTCGAAGACATGCTGCCCAAACTTGTCGACCGGCTGAAGCACTACGAGGTGCAGGCGGCGCTATTGATCCCGGCCTCGCGTCTTTGCCATCAATCGGTGGCGCTGGCGGCGCGGGCAATTGAGCAGGCCGGCATCCCCACCATGATGTTGAGTGTAGAGCGCGAAGTGATCGAACAAGTGCACCCGCCGCGCGCCGGCTTTTATCGCGGCCAGTTCGGCAGCGTGGTGGGCCCGCCGAATTGGCCTGAGCATCAACGAAGAGTTCTAGACGAAGCACTGCGGTGGATTGAATCGGCCAGCCAACCCGGCAACAACAAACTGGCCGTTGAACTTGAAAGCCAGGTCGAAGCAGCGCGCGGCGAAAGATAATGTCAGAAGGCCGATAGGAGAGAGGGACGTATTATCGTTTGCATACTAAGCCAGTGAATTTGCTCAGCCCCCTCATTAGCACTGCGGCTTTAGCCCGGTGACCTTAGTACCTAACGTAAACTGGAAACCGTTTTGAACGGTCTCTTGAAGCTGACCGCTAATCACCGGGCTAAAGCCGCGGTGCTAATGAGAGAGAACCGCCAATCCTCAAGTT
>JAWWPL010000408.1:0-7589 GCA_033850605.1 Blastocatellia bacterium
CAATGATTCTCGGCGGCATGGGTCCAATCAAAGAATTGCCGACTGATACGGCGAAAGTTTTCGCGTCAATCTATGCGCTCTTCAGTGGCATAATCTTCATCGGCGTGATGGGCTTAATCCTATCGCCCGTCGTGCATCGCATCATGCACAAGTTTCATGTGGATGAGAAGGATGTGACGTAATGCTTGAGCCGCGTTCACCTGTGGGGCGCAGTCGAGTTCACGTGTCGGGGCGCAGCCGGGTTCACGCGTCGGGGTTCAGTTCAGCCGCGTTCACGCGGCTTGCCCGCAGGGTTACTAGACCAGCCGTTTTACGGCTGGGTCGGCGCGATAGGTTGATGATCAAAAGCCCGCTTTAGCGGGCTTGCCTCGCGCGATGATGAGGCAGACAAGCACGCTGAAGCGCGCTATTTGAAACTAATCGCTCGTTTACCCAGCTCTTTGAGAGGGTGTGTCAGAAGCCCGCGCGTGAGCAAGGGCAACGCTCGCCAAGGTCATCCATCCGCGGCAATACAGCAGTTCGCCGCCAGTTTTCTTCAATCAAGAATCATTGCGAGTCTCGCCCTCCCTCACGGTCGGGCTTCTGACACGCCCTCCCAAAGCGCTGGCCTAATAACCCTTCGGGGAAGCCCGATAAATCGGGCTCACCCGAAACTACGATTCGATTCCTGGAGGTTCCTCATGTCAGAACAAAACATCTCAGAACAACACAAAGCCTTAATGCGCAGCTGGTTCGAAGAGGTCTGGAACAAAGGCCGCGCCGAGGCCATCGCGGAGATGCTGGCTGAAGACGCTGTCGTGCACGGCCTCTCAGACGACGCCGCTAATCCCTTGCGCGGACCGGAAGGATTCCTTCCCTTCCATGCGCAGTTCCGCGATGCCTTTCCCAACATCGAAGTCGTCGTCGAAGATCAGATTGCCGAAGGCGACCTGGTAGCCACGCGTTGCAGCGTGCGCGGGAAACACGAAGGCGACAGTCTGGGATTCAAAGCCACCCAGGCCCCAGTTGAGTTCACCGGCATGGCCATTACCCGCATTAAGGACGGAAAGATCGTCGAGGCCTGGAACAATTTTGATTTCATGAAAATGTATAAGCAACTGGGAGCGATCTGAAAGCCGGAAGCTTCCTCAAGTTCAGGAATGGCAAGAAAGAGTAAGAAACTGTGGCAGGGGTGTCTTGTTTTTAGGAGGTTCTCTTTTGCGAGGAAAGATGATCCACGAACGACACGAAACGAGAAAGGTTTTCATCCCCGTTTCGTGTGATTTCGTGGATCAAAACCAAACGAAACGTAACTTGAATGCTGGGATCCGGTCGCTACCTGAAGCTCACGAATGAATTGAGGGCCGCCTCACCACTTCCCGCCGAGGAAATTCTCATTTACATAACGGACAGTATCGTTGAGCGTATCGCCGGGATCGCGAGGAGTGAAGGCGAGTTCGCGGCGGGCCTTGCTGTGATTGAAGTACCAGAAGTATTCCGCCATTTCCACGGTGTCAGCCTCGATCGGCGAAGTGAAGTTCCATTGCCGAAACAGCGAGTCGATTACATGCGCTCCGGTGATCGCGAACTTTGAAGGCAGAGCCAGGCGCGGGGATTGGACCTTGGTTAACCGCTCGAGCCGGTCGAACAGCTTAACGAAGGTCCAATTTACCGCGCCCAGCAAATAGCGCTCGCCGTGCCGGCCCTTCTGCATTGCCGTCTGAAACGCCCTCGCGGTGTCGCGCACGTCGACAAAATTCAGGCCACCGTTTGGGACGGCGTTTATTTTGCGCGCCATGAAATCCAAAATGACTTTGGTTGAGCTTAGACGATCATCGCCGGGACCCAAGAGCAAACTCGGATTCATGATCACCAACCGCTGACCCTTGCCGCTGAATCGTTCCAGGGCCGCCATTTCCTGGTAAGCCTTGCTCGCGTAATAAGGCCAACGCGTAATGATGTCCAAAGGCGGCGGATATTTCTCGTCCGGGACCAGGTCGCCTTTCTCAGTTACTGCTATCGTGCCGCTGCTCGAAGCGAGCACAATCGTCTTCACCCCTGCTTTGCGCGCAGCGTCGCAGAGCAGACGGGTGCCATCGACATGCAGCTTGTACATCTCTCTCGACTCATCCTTTTCGCGAGAGACCTTCCCCGCGAGATGATAAATCTCGGTGACGCCGTCAACTGCGCGGGCCACGTCTTCCTCATTGGTCACTGAGCCCTCGATTGTGTCTACACCGAGGCCGGTGAGCCACTCAGGAATCGACGTGGCCATTACGCGAATATCCCTGGTGCCGGATTCGACCAATTGATGTACGAGATGCGCGCCGAGAAAGCCCGTGCCGCCGGTGATCAAGGTTGTCGGCGGTACCTTCTTGACGATTGCCGCGTGCTTCTTCGTGCTCTTCTTGGGCACGATTTGCGCGGTCCGTTTTTTTGGCGGTGTCTTGGGCATCCTTATAATAGAATCACTAACGCGAGCGTAGGGAGCGCGGACATCCTGTCCGCCAGCGGGCGCAGCCCGCTCCATCTTTTCGCTACCAGAATTCTTTTCGAACGAGTTCGCGCTGCGCGCTCAGGCGGACAGGATGACCGCGCTCCCTACACTCCCGGTACTGACCGCATTTCTTATGCTTCCGCTGCCGCAAATTCAGCGTCGCTCGCTTCCAGGCGCGCGCTCCGACGTTCGGCTTTCCATTGATCTCGGAGCTCTTTCGCATCGAACTTAACGCTCGTCCGGTCGCGCAAGTTGACGATCTCATGACGGACACGCGCGGCAATCAGCCGGTAGGCCTCAGCGCGGGCCAGGCCCCGTGTCATCGCTTCCAGTTCTTCGGCTGAGAGGAGGCGGCCGATGCGCGCCGCTACATCGCGACTCTTCAAGATCGTCGATCCTTTGGGAAAAGCTGCGTACGTTCCGTCCAGGTAAACCGGCAGGATCCCGACCCGTGACGCCAACGCAAGATAACCGATGACCGGCTTGAAATCGGCCATTGTCCCGCTGATTGAACGTGTGCCTTCGGGAAAGATCAGCGCATTGAAACCGCGATCCAAAAACGAGCGCGCGTGCCGCAAAGACTGTCTCAGCGATCCGGTGCGCTCCATCGGCACCAGGTTAGTAAAGTTCTCCATGTAAGCGCGTTTGTATTTCGTGTCAAAGAAATAATCGGCCGCCGCCAGCGCCACCAGATCCTCGCCTGCGTCAGCCAGCGCCATCTTTACCAAACCCATATCGAGATGCGAGCTGTGGTTCGCGGCCACAATAAAGTTTGTGTGATAAGGAATGTTGGTCCGGCCTTCGTACTTAGTACGCAGCAGCCGTTCGTACAAAGCCCGCTGCATCAATTCGACGCCTTTATTTCCCACCGTCCGCAGAAAGTGAGGAACGTGAATCTCGTCGTCGCTCTTTTCCGTGTCCAGGCGCAGCCGCGCCGTCTCTCGTCGAGAAGAGTTCGAACCCTGACGATTGACGACGCTTAAGAGTTCGCGCACGTCCTGAACTTCGTTCAAACGTTCTGGGGCAGTCAGCGCACCACCCGCGTTCTCGATTGCCGTAGCAAGTTCAACAAACATGAGACTGTCAAAACCCAAATCCGGCAGTCGCGAGCTAATCGAAACCTCATCCAGTGATCTATTCGATACCGAAGCGATAATGGCGATCAACCAGGCCGCGTCTCCCGTGACTTCCTCGCCGCCGGATTCCTGAGTGGACCGCGCACCTTCCTGTAGCTTATGCATCAGGTCCAGAACTTCGCGCCGTTTCACTTTTCGAGTCGCGGTGCGCGGGAGCTCCTCGTCGGTGAACTGCAGCAGCTTGACGCGTTTATAGTACGGCAGCGTCGCCGAAACCTCGCGAAAATGTTCTTCGATCTTCTGCCGCACTTCCGAGCGCGAAAGCGCGATGTCGTACTCTTCGTCAGGCACCACAACGCAGGCGACTTTCTCGCCGATGCCGTCGGGCAAGCCAATCACGCTCAGCTCTTTGATGAAAGGCGAGTCCTGATATACCTCTTCAACTTCATCCGGGTAGACATTTTTTCCATTCGTATCGACGATGATGTCCTTTGAGCGCCCCACCAGATAAAGATTTCCTTCGTCATCGATGCGGCCCAGATCGCCAGTGTAAAGCCATCGATCGACCAGCGCCTCACGCGTGGCTTCTTCGTTGCCAAAATAACCCACCATCACATTCGGGCCGCGGGCAATTACTTCCCCGACGCCGCTGGCGTCAGGTTCGCTAATCCTGATCTCGACACCGGGAAGAGACTTTCCGACAGTGCCGGCCAACATGCGATTTTCCGGTCGCGTCACAGTCAGAACGGGGGAAGCTTCGGTCAAGCCGTATCCTTCAAGGATGGTGAACCCAAGCCCCTGAAAATCACGCTGCACCTTGTCATTCAAAGCCGATCCACCGCTGATGAAGTAGCGAATGCGGCCGCCCATGCCTTCATGAATCGGATAAAAAAGTATCTGTCCAAAGTTCAAAGGCGTCTTGTCGCGCAGCCACGCGTTGAATCTCATCAAAAGGTCCGCGGTTTCGCCGACCACTCTGCCGCGATCGTGCAGGCGGGTCTTGATGCGCCGGTGCAGCAACTCCCACAGCGCGGGCACGCCGACCATGCCGGTCACGTGTCCATTCTTGATTGCTTTGGCCAGATGCTCGCTGCTTAGCTCAGGCAGATAGGTGATCTGCGCGCCGCGGCTGAGCGGAGTCAGAAAGCCGGTCGAGAATTCAAATGTGTGATGCAGAGGCAGCACCGACAAAACGCCGTCGCTCGTGTCCATGTCGAAGACGGACGAAAGCATCGAAACCATGCTGGTCAAATTGCGATGGGAAAGCATTACGCCCTTGGGGCGGCCAGTCGTGCCTGAGGTAAAAATCAGCGAAGCGACCGATTGCGCCGTGACGCGCTGCGGCAAGAGCGATATGCGTTGATCTTCGGTTTGCTCGTCCGGCAGTTCGAAGACCTCCGCAAACGTCCAGAGCCGTACATGGCCCAGACCGGCGGCTTTTAACTTCTCGGGTAGTTCAGAACGTTCCTCCTTCAGTTTCGCACTAATGACGATCCCAGACGCTTCACCAGCGCGCGCAAAGTTAACGACTTCAGCGGTTGAACTTTCCGGGTCGACCGGAATACAGGTGGCGCCGGCGCGCAATACGCCAAAGTAAGTCATGCCCCACTCAGGCGCATTGTGGCTAAATAACATGACTCGTTCGCCGGACTTGATGCCCTGACTGGCGAAGAACCCGGCCGCGCGCGTTGCCAGTTCGCGCAGATCCGCATATGTGTATTGCTCTTTGTGACCATCGCGTTCGATGCGCATCGCGACCCGCGTCGCATGCCGCTTGGTGGTCGTCTCAAACATCTCCAGCAGATCGCGATAGGTGTAAATCCGTTTGGGCTGTAGCCGCATGTCTTCTTCCAGCGTCGGCAGCACCCACTTCTTCAAGCCGGGTAGGTGAATATTCAACCAGTAGTCGTACCAGTCGAAGCCTTCGGGGTTCCAGGTCAGCAGTTGTTGCTCGTCTTCCCGTATGCGTTCGAAGAGGGCGCGAATATTGTCCGCGCGAAAGACGTAAGCATTCTCAACGGTAAAAGGAAGGAACATTTCGAAAGCTTCCTTCGCTTCGCGCGTCTGCTCTTCGACGCGATCCACCGTCTGGCGCATGCGATTGATGACCCCTTCATAACGGCCGCCGCCCCAACGAGGGCGGGCCCAGTCGAGCAGCGAAGACGCTTTCTTCGCCGTCTTGTTCATCATTGGAATCGACGCGGCTTCGAAACGTTCGGGCGAAACGGCCCAGGGTTCTATCCGGGCGCTGATTTCGTGGAAGAGTTTCAGGCCATCCTCTTTTTGCTGTTCCTGTTGCCGCCGGTACATACCTACGAGAGAGATGATGCGCTCCATGTTGTTGGGATTCACATCACCGGTCGCGGCCTGGTGCACCAGGCGGGGCTCTTCGATGCAGGCTTGCGCGGCAACTGCCAGCATGACGGCCGCCACCTGATCGACCGGAGTGATATCGAGGATCAATTTCTTGTTGGCAGGAATCTGGCGCTGACCCTTCAAGGCCATGAAGATGATGGGCGCGGTGGTCGTGAAGCCCTCGTTCCAACCTGGAAACGGATAACTCTTCGCGGATTCCACGATGCTGGGACGCACGATACTACGCACAATTCCCTCTTCGGCGGCCACCAGTTGTTCGCCCAGCGCCTTGGCGTAAGTATAGATGTTGGGCCAACCCCAGAATGCGGCGCGCTCAATGCCCAGTTCGGTTAGCCGGTTCCGAGTCCAGACTTTTCGTTCGCGCGCCACGGCCAGGCCCAGCGAATCGGGGTCGTCTCCATCGCGCATCTCCTCGTTTAGACGCTTGCGTGCCTGCTCGCGAAATTGCGCTACCCGCATAGCGTCTTTGGCTTCTTCGCGTGCGCGCTCGGACATTTTTGCGCAGTCTTTGATTTCCTGCTCAACTGAAAAGTCGACCCCTTTGAGCTCGCCGCGGCGGGGAAAATAGCCGAGTACGTCGTCATTTTCCCAGATAGCACCAGACCGATTTCCGGCCACGAAACAGGTGGAGATATGAACCAGACAGGGCCGCTGCATGCGCTTGGTAAACGCAATCACGTTTTGTGTGCCCACGACGTTCGTGCGCAGGCCGCTTTCCAAAGTCGGGTTGAAAGTAACATTGCCGGCTGAATTGATAATGACGTCGAGGTCGTCGGCAATGCGCTGCGCCTCTTCATCGCTAAAACCAAGGTTCGTTTCGGCAATGTCTCCGCCGACGACTACGACCTTATCGCGTATGAAACCATCCATCGCGCTGCCGTAGCGCTCGCGCAAAGGATCGAAAGGCGGGGCGGTGATGACGTTATTCCAAAAACGGGTTTCGGATTCTTCCTGGGAGCGGGCTCGGACCGTAACGTACACTCGCCCGACGTTGGGAAAGCGGTGCAGCAGCATGCTCAGCGTAACCTTGCCGAGAAAACCCGTGCTCCCGATCAGGAAGATGCGCCGGTCTTTATATATTTCGGTTGGTGAAAGCTTTGTCGTCATGATCCTAATAAGAGATCGTCCGCCTCAAGGCGGCACTCCAAACCTTAACCGCCGGAGCGGATTTCGCTGGCGCTTTGACCGCCGCGGTGTCTTAGCAAGTCAGCCACCGCGGTATTTTTCCTGCTGATAGCAATGTCGAGCGCGGTGCCATCATCACTAACCGCATTGATATCGGCGCCGTGAAGTAGAAGTTCCTTAACGACCTCAAGGTGTCCGTAGTAGGCCGCTTCAGCCAACGCGGTATGGCCCAGGGTTTCGCGCGCGTTTACATTCGCGTCCTCATCTAACAAGTAACGCACCGCGTCCAGCTTTCCTTCGCCAGCGGCCAGAAAGAGTGGACTGCCTAAGTTGCTGCGCGCGTCAATTTTTGCGCCGGCAAAATGAAGCCAGCGCATGCGGCGGAGGTTTCCGTCCATCGTCGCCTCGGCAAACGATCGTTGCCGCTGCTGACGGACGTGCGGCAGGCTGTTCATGATGGCCACTGAGAACACGGCCGTGCCGGCAAAGGCTATCGCTCGCACGGAGATCGTTTTTATGGAATCGATATTCATAAA
>JAWWPL010000430.1:0-4800 GCA_033850605.1 Blastocatellia bacterium
TGCTGCGCACGCTGGCGGACAGGATGTCCGCGCTCCGTTATCCAGCTATTGTTGCACCGGCTTGTCGGCAGAGGTCGCGGGCGCTCCGCCATGATCGTCGCCGCGCAGCACTCCGCTCTTGTCTACGAAGAAGGATCGCTTGCCGGTCTTGCCATACTCACGCGGCGTCGCGACTGCCTCGAATTGATCGCCGGACGCCGTGACCTCAAAGTTGTATCCATACTTTTCAAGGAAGGGTTTGTTCACGAGCTTCTGCTCGGTCAACTGCTCGAGCGTTCCGTATTTACCCTTGCCCGCATTTTCTTTGTAGGCGCTCTCGGCACCGGCAATCATCTGCAGAGCGGCCGCCGCCATTCCTTCGTTCATCTCGGGCGGCGGATTTTTGGTCGCCGAAGAAACTCCGGCAACCATTGAGAGGATCAGATTCTTCGGCAGATGTAACTCGTGTTGCGTTCCCAGACCATCGTTTGACAAAGCATACGTAATTGCGCCGGCCGTCGGATCCAATCCCAAAAGAAAATCCCGCATCGCCGGGTCTAGTGTCGCGGCTTGTTTGCGAACCCCGTCCTGATAACCTTCCATCAATGCCGGCGAAACATAGATTTGTCCCAGGGTGCGGCTTGGTTCCCAGCGCCGCGAGTTCCGAAACGTGCTTTTGGACGAGAGCGTCTGGTGGTTGACGTTTGCGTCAATGACCCGCCGCACTGTGGCCGCTTCAGAAATCACCACGAAATTGCCAACAAAGGCGTAAGCAAACATGCCCGCATAGTTCACCATTTCGGTGTCCTCGCGTTTTTCGACCTGGGCAATCAGGTTCACTTCTCCGATGCCGAGTCCGTCGAGTATCCGCGGCATTACGCGGCGAGCTGCTTCGCGATCCCTAACCGCGATCAGCACCATCGGAAACAAGTCGTTGCTTTTTTTCTCCTTGTCATCCTTAGCATCCTTAGCCTCGCTGCCTTCGGTTGCGGGTTTTGACGGAGATGTTGGCCCGATATTGATACCTCCGAGACTCTGCAAAGCCTTGAGCGAACCAGCCAGCGCCATTTCGTTGCCGAATGCCGGCAACAGGTCGTCTTTGATCTTGATGCCGGACTTCTTCTCGAATTCCGCGTACATATCCAGAGGGGGCTCTTTCCCTCCGGCCGGTAACTGTTTCACGTCCGCCTTCGTTTTGGCTTCGGTAGCCTTGCGCATGCCTTCATAGGTCTGCAAGAAATCAAACGAAGCAGTGACGAAGACTTCCGTGTCGTCCGGAAGCACTGAAGGAGCATCAGGCGCGTACGAGGGACCGGCGATCAATTGAGGCACAAACGGCAAAGGCAAGTGTTTCGCGTCCGGAGCATCGATGAGCAGCGCCTTGATCACGTAATCATTGTTATCAAGCGCCAGCGCCAGGCCGACGGCTTCCGGCCACTGCGGCTCGCCAAAGCCAAGCGCGTCGAGCAGGTGGCCGACTTGTGAAGACGCGGTCGCCTGCACTTGCTGTTCTTTGGTCGGAGTCGGCGTTGGTACTGGTGATGGTCCGCCGCGGAGCGTTGCGCGCCCCTCAGTCATAACGCCTGGTCTTTGCTCGATTGTTGCTTCGATCGGTGAAGGCTGGCTGGATGGGTCGGGCGTTGTTTCAGCTTCGGATGGTTTGCTGGCCTCCTCTTCAGCCTGTCGCATACGCTCCGCTTCGGCTTCGGCGGTGGCATCCTTCGGTTTGTCTGTTCCGGGTTTGCGCCTCTCTTCAAGAGCAACGTTGAAAAAAAGAAAGACCGATTCAGAGGCGAACCGATCATGAGCAATGCGAAAGTTTTGATCTTCAAAAAGCGACTTGCTGCCTGCCGGGTGCAGCTTTTCGAACTTAAATGATTTGTCGCTGATGAGCACTAGATTACCGGTATGACTAAGCACAAAAGCCGGTCGCTCGACTTTCGGTTCCGGCGAGGAAGCCGGAGCGGCCGCCACCGTTTCCTTCTTAGTATTTGCTCCACCCGCCGTGGCCCTCGCCGGATCAGGCGAGGTTTCGGGAGTTACCTGCACGGGCGGCAAAACTCCTGGCAGAAAGGTCTCGAGCTTGGGTGCAAACTTTGCAGCCTCGTCGTTGGTGGCAAATTCAATCGCCACGAAGGCGGCGGGAACGTCTGAGCGCACGGGCCAGGTGGCGAACAAGAGACGCGCCGTCGCGAGAGCCTCGGCATTGGTTTTCAGGAACTTAATAATCGAGTTGAACTGCTCAGGCGGATCAGCCAATTTGATAATTGGATCGACGATCTCGCCCACGCCTCCAGTGCTCATTAACTCGCCGATGTTCCGCACCTCGCCATACATTTTGTAGCTATCGGCCGCGAGCAGATTATCGAAAGTTGGCTCCGGCGATCGCGCAGCGGCTTCGCGCGGCGCCGGCGTCTTAGCCGGAGTACCAGGCCGCTGGGCGCAGACAGGCGCGACCAATAAAACCGTCGCCAGCAAGAGCGAAATGCAGTGAATAGTGAGAGGGTAAAGCGTAACCCTGGGGGATTGGGATTTCATGGCAAACACCTCAAACCGAAAAGTTGGGGCGGGCCTGAGCATACCAGATAGCGCCATCAGCGTGAACTAGTTTCAGCCCGCAATCCTCTGGGTCAATCTCAAAATGCGATCGTGGCCGCCCCGTCACGCGCTGGGACTCTGCTTCCTGATGATTCCAATTTTGGTCGTGAGTAACTGGCATCGAAAAAGGATCACGGGAGCACAGGCGTCCTGACCTCTCAATCACTGCCGTATCTGATCTCCATCCGGCGGATGCGCCTACTGGCCACGAACAAAACCAGCACGGTCACGATCAGCAGACCCGGAATCGAGATCCAGGCCGGCGTCGGTTCGGCCACCACGGCGAACGGCCCTTCCGACAGAGGTACGGGGACGAGCGAATTCAAATAATGAATCACACTGATCTTTTTCAGCAGCGGCGGCAGCAGGAAGTTGATCCATTCCCATCCATACAGCACCAGGGCAGGAATTATCGGATTGCGAAAAAACAAACCAACCACCATGAAGAACGCCCCGTAACCGACGCACGCCAAAATAGTGATGACGGCGTAGCTGAATAACTGTCCTATTCCGGGCCCGTCCAGAAAGAATCGCACGCTCGGTGAAAAGAAGTGGGGAAAGAAAAGCAGGAACATCGACACTACCGTGACAGTGGTGAAGAGAATGATGGAAGTTACCAGTCCCGAAAGATATTTGCCGGTCAGCAGGACCTCACGCCGCAGCGCCGAAAGGAAATAGTAATGCAGGCTGCGGTCGACGATCTCGCCGCGAAAGAGATTCATGAAGATCCACGCGCAGCCAAAAAAGACTACCGTGCGCAGGATCAGGGCGTTGTAGATCAGCGAGAAGCGCTGGGGATATTGAGTAAAGTCGTTCCAGGCGAACCCTGGGGGAATAAGGGCCATTAAGGAAAGTAAACCTATCGGCATCAGCGCCAAAAGATAGATCAGCACGGCCCGCTTGCCAAAGAAATTCCGTCTCACGTCAAGACGCATGATTGCGGAAATCTGCCGCAGCCATAGCGACCACTGAGATCCCAGCCAGGAATCCGGTTTGCTCTGAATTGTTTCGGCTGTTGTACTCATATTGAATCTAGTGGCGCCGACTTCAGTCTATGATCCTTCTTTAGCCAGGATCATCACAGACTAAAGTCCGTGCCACATTACTCCGATCCGATCAGGTACTCATAAACCGCGCTCATATCGTCATCGACCGGCGTCACCGACTCGACCTCAATTTCGCCAGTGGCCACCACCTCATTAAGCGAAAGATAGAAGCGATCCGGATTACGTGTCTTAATAAACAAGCCATGCCGATCGTCATGCAAGCGCGCTTCGACCACTTCATCCTTTTGGAACACTCGCGCGGCCAGCAACGACGGCTGGTCACAGCGAATCAGGATCTGCATCGGATGCTCGACATCCATCTCATCCCGTACGCCATGAATCGCACCCTCTGCCACCACGTAGCCGTTGTTTAGCAGCACCACACGGTCGGACATCATGTCGACCTCATGCAGAATATGACTTGAAATAATCAAGTGCAGACCGTCGGCGGCGAGCTGCCTGAACAGGGCGATAGTTTCCGCGCGCACCATCGGATCAAGACCATTGAGCGGCTCGTCCAAAATCAACACCGAAGGTTGGTGTGCGATCGACTGGGCCAGACGGACCCGCTGCCGCATGCCTTTGCTGTACGCTCCAATCTTACGATCGGCTGCCGGAAGTAGATCGACGCGCTCCAGGGCGGTTTCGGTGAGATCGTAAGTCTGGTTGCGGGGAAATCCCGATACCTTGAGAAAAGCGTTGATGAACTCGCGGCCCGTCATCCCTCTGGGAAAAGAGTCGAATTGTGAGCAGTAGCCCACTTTGCGAAACAACTTCTCCGGCTGGTCCGTGGGCACTCCGAGCACGCTGACCTGGCCGCGCGAAGGCTGCAGCAGCCCGGTCATTAAGTTCATCAAGGTCGTTTTCCCTGCTCCGTTAGGACCCACCAGACTGGTGATCCCGAGCGGAATGGTAAGGTTGACGCGATTCACTCCGAGTATCTCGCCATAAAACTTCGAGACATTGTCGAAAACGATTGTATTTTCTTGATCTCTGCTCATTCGTTTAGAGGCGGGCGTTGCCCGCCGTCTCAACTGTTGCGTCAAGGTTCGCTTCTCTCCAATATCCACGCCAATCCATTTCGATCGGGAATTGAAACATGTTCAGCTCGTGCGATTTGAATAATTTCATTGTTTCGAGTTGAGACGGCGGGCAACGCCCGCCTCTAAACGTCAAA
>JAWWPL010000432.1:0-10076 GCA_033850605.1 Blastocatellia bacterium
ATCCGCTGGTGGCGCTACGTTACGAGTGAACGCATCGGGATTGCGAATTTCCAATTGCCGATTTCAGACGGTTGCAAATCATTGCTCAAGATCGACAAAGGAAATAATCGGCAATCGGAAATTGAAAATCGGAAATGTAATCATGGAAACCTTCATCAAAGACATCCGCTTTGGCGTGAGGAGCCTCTTGAAGAGGCGCGCCTTTACTTCGATCGCAGTGCTTACGCTGGCGCTGGGCATCGGCGCGTGCACGGCAATCTTCAGCGTCGTCGACGGAGTGCTGTTGCGGTCCTTGCCTTATCCAGAAGCTGAACGCCTGGTTGAACTCCAGGAAGTGACGGCGAAGGGCAGTCGAATCTCGTTTGCCGACCCGAATTTTCTGGATCTCCGCGCTCGGAGCCACACGCTGGAGGGTCTCGCTGAATACAGCGGCGGAACGGCGACCGTTACCGGGGGCAGCGAACCTGCTCGTGCGATTACCGTTCGAGTGTCAGCCGACTTTTTCCGCGTGATCGGTACACAGCCGTTTCTGGGCCGCACGTTCGCTCCTGAAGAAAGTAAGCCGGGCGGCTCACCGGTGGCTGTAATCAGCAACGACTTTTGGCACCAGGTGCTGGGTGGAAAAACCGACTTGGCTGCAACCACGCTGAGGATCTCAGACAAGAGTTTCAGTGTTATTGGAGTGATGCCTCCGGGTTTTGGATTTCCCTATAAGGCAGGGGTTTGGATCCCGCGAGAAATATCTGGGCCCGAAATCTCACGCTCGGCCCACAACTGGCACGTGGTTGCCCGCGTGCTTCCGGCCATCAAGATTGAACAGGCGCGCGCCGAGGTCAGCACCATCGGTAAGCAACTGAAACAAGAACACGGCAAGGACATGGACGCCGTGGATTTTACTCTGATTCCACAACAGGAATATCTGGTGGGGAATGTTCGCGGAGCCCTAATGATAATTTTTGTGGCGGTGGGATTTTTGCTGGCGGTGGCCTGCGCAAACGTAGCGAACCTGCTGCTGGCCCAGGTGACGGCGCGACAGAAAGAGTTTGCGGTGCGCTCCGCGCTGGGTGCAACTCGCCTGCATTTGGCGCGGCAGTTTATTACTGAGAATCTGCTGATGACCCTTGCTGCCGGCGCGTTAGGCGTCCTGCTTTCGTTTTGGGGCGTTGATCTATTACTGCGGTTGAATCAGCAAAGCCTGCCGCGCGTGAATGAGATCGGCGTGAATTTGAGAGTGATCGCTTTCACTCTCGGCCTTTCTCTATTGGTGGCAATTGTGCTCGGCCTTGTGCCGATACTTCGCTTCTCGAGCAGAGACCTGGAAGGAAGTCTCAGGGAAACCGGACATGGCCGGCCTGGGCAAGCGGGTCAGCGATTGCGAAGTTTACTGGTTGTCGCGCAGATGGCGTTGACGCTGATTCTGCTGATAGCCGCTGGGCTGGTCGGAAAGAGTTTTTACCGCCTGCTGCGAATTGATCCTGGCTTTCGCACGGAGAGCGCTGTGGCTATGGAGCTATCGCTGCCTCGGATTAGCGGAAGTGAGAAGCAATATCAGGATTTCATGAAAGCCTATAAGCGTTTGCAAGAACAAGGCATCGCCCCTGACACAACGATCCAGCTCAGCGCCGAAGAGGAGAGACAAAGACTCTTTCAGGAACAATTACTCGACCGGCTGGACCAACTGCCGGGCGTGAGCGCGGCCGGAACGATTAGCCAGCTGCCATTGAGGGGAGACGGACCCGACGGAACTTTCCTAATTGATAACAACCCGGCGAGGACTGGGGCTGCGAGCTTTCGCCTGGCGAGCGGAGGCTATTTTGCGGCGATGAGAATCCCGATCCTGCGGGGCAGAACATTCGATCGTAGCGATCAACCCAACTCGCCACCTGCCGCTGTCATCAGCGAATCAATGGCTCGGAAGTATTGGCCAAACGAAAACCCAATCGGACAAACAATTCAGTTTGGAAACATGGACGGAGACTTGCGTTTGTTGCACGTCGTGGGGGTGGTGGGTGACGTCCATGATCGTGGGGTTGATGCCGCTACTAGTCCCACGGTTTACGCTAATAGCCTGCAACGGCCACCGTCATCGAACCTGTCCGTAGTGGTTTTTGGCCAGGTTGCTCCCGCTGCGTTGGTACCCGCGATGCGTGCGGCGGTTCACTCACTCGACCCTCAACTTCCGATCAACTTTAAGACTCTCGACCAGGTCTTCTCAACATCGCTGGATCAGCGTCGCTTTAGTCTGATTATCTTCGGCGTCTTCGGAACGGCTGCCCTGTTGCTGGCGGCGTTGGGCATCTATGGCGTCACCTCGTATGCAGTTGCGCAACGCACGCAGGAGATCGGAATTCGCATGGCGCTGGGGGCGCGAATGGGCGACGTCTTGAAACTAGTACTGAAAAGTGGAATGTCGCTGGCGCTGATCGGCGCAGCGCTCGGCATCCTCGGGGCTTTCGCGACAACGCGGCTGATGTCGAGCTTGTTGTTCGGGGTGGCCCCAACCGACGTGGTGACTTTCGGCGTGGTTTCAATGACTCTGATCGCCGTCGCTTTCGTGGCCTGCTTAATCCCGGCACGACGCGCAACGAAGGTCGATCCGCTAGTGGCACTGCGGTACGAGTAAGGAGATAGATATAGGACCAATCCGACCTAAAGGACCTATTGAGGGAGAATCGAATGAACACTCTTTGGCAGGATCTGCGCTACGCCGCTCGCACTCTCGTGAAGAGGCCCGGCTTTACTTTGATTGCCGTCGTGACTCTGGCCCTGGGCATCGGCGCGAGTACGGCCATTTTCACCGTCGTGGATGCGGCGTTGCTGCGTGGACTGCCCTACAAGTCTCCTGATCGGCTTTATCACCTCTGGGAGAAGACGCCGCAGAAAGAGTATGGGCAACGGGAGTTTTCTTATCCGGACTATCAGGATTATCAACAGAACTCTGTCTTCGAAGGTCTCGCCGCCTACACCGGGGGCGGAGCGATCCTGAGTGGGAGTGGCGAACCGGAACCTCTCGCTGCTCCTTCTGCCAGCGCCAACTTTTTTTCCGTGCTGGGCGTTGCGCCAATTCTCGGTCGAACATTTCAGCCGGGTGAAGACAAGCCGGGCGCGCTTCGAGTCACGGTGCTGACTTATGGGCTGTGGCAACGAAAGTTCGGCGGGGATCCGGCTGTTCTTAATAAGGCGCTGACGCTCAATGGCGAGAGTTACACAGTCATCGGGGTGCTGCCGGCAAGTTTTCAGTTTGCACTCAGGCCTGCGGACCTTTGGTTACCGTATCAACCGACTCAGAATCAATTGACGCGGCGGTTCATGCACGGCACCAACCTAATCGCGCGGCTTAAACCGGATGTAAGCGTCGCGCAAGCCCAGACAGAACTCAGCACGATTGCCAGCCGCATCGAGCATCAATACAACGATTCGCATGCCGGCACCGGCGCCACACTCATTCCTTTGCAGGAGCAAGTCGTCGGTTCGGTCCGGCCGATACTGGTGGTCTTGCTGGCAGCAGTTGGTTTTGTCCTGCTAATCGCCTGCGCGAATGTCGCCAGTCTGCTGCTGACTCGATCACTGTCCCGTCAGAAGGAGATTGCTATTCGGGCGGCGCTCGGCGCGAATCGCTGGCGAGTCGTTCGCCAGATGCTAACGGAATCTTTATTGCTCTCTGCGGTCGGTGGCGCTGCCGGCCTTCTGGTCGCCTTTTGGGGAGTGCCCGCTTTGGTTGCGGCGATTCCGAGCGCGCAGTTAACTGCGATGCCATTCCTCAAGTCGCTGCACATCGACTCTACCATTCTTCTCTTTTCATTCGCGCTCTCGCTGGTGACCGGATTGGTGTTCGGTCTGGCGCCCGCACTGCAATCGTCCCGTCTTGATCTGAACGAAGTTCTCAAGGAAGGCGGCCGTAATGCTTCAGCCGGCGCCGGTCATCGCCTGCGCAGCGCTCTGGTCATGACTGAAATCGCTCTGGCTGTTGTGCTGCTGGTCGGAGCGGGACTGATGATGAAAAGCCTTCTGCATCTGTTGCAGGTCAACGTAGGATTCAAAACTCAAAACCTGCTGACGATGACCGTGATTCTGCCCTCTGCGAAATACAGCGAAGCTAACCGCCAGGTAAGTTTTAATCAGGAACTGACGGAGCACATTCAATCGCTGCCCGGCGTTGAAAGTGCGGGCACTGTGAGTATTCTGCCGCTGAATGGTGGAAACACGACGCGTTTCAATGTTGAGGGCGATCCGATCCCCGCTCCCGGTCAGGAGATCGAAGCTAACATCCGCACGGTCGACGAGAGCTATTTTAAGACTCTCGGCATTCCGATCATCAGCGGAAGAATGTTCGACGAACGTGACGAAGCCGACGCTCCCGGCGTCGTCATCATCGGCAAGAATGTCGCGGATAGAGTCTTTGCCGGTCGCGATCCGATCGGCAAACGATTGGTCTACACGGGAACGAAATCGCCTCCAGACCTCATCGTCGGAGTAGTGGGAGACGTCAAGATCACGGGACTGGACGAAGCTGTCAAGCCGGTACTTTACTATCCTTTTCGGCAGTCTCCCGCACCGATAACTACGCTGGTCGTCCGCACAAGCGCCAATCCGAATGCACTCGTCAGTTCGGTTCGCAACCAGATCCGCACCCTCGAGCCAGAGGTAGGGTTCTTCAACGTCCGGACAATGGAAGAGATGATCTCGACGACGCCCGCTTCATTCATGCGGCGGTTTCCGGCCTTGCTAATCAGCATCTTTGCCGGTGTCGCTTTGTTGCTGGCGTCAATCGGAATCTACGGAGTCGTCTCGTACTCGGTCACGCAACAGACACATTACATTGGCGTGCGGATGGCTTTGGGCGCGCAGGCATCCGACATTCTCAGGATGGTCCTGAAACAGGGACTCGTTCTGGCACTTGCCGGCGTAGCAATCGGAGTAGTGGCAGCGTTGGCCCTGATGCGCTTGTTGAGCAGCCTGCTTTTTGAGGTAAAGACAAACGATGGCGGAACATTCGCAATCGTAATCGGCACACTATTCGTCGTGGCGGTATTAGCTTGTTATCTGCCGGCCCGCCGCGCGACGAAAGTCGATCCGTTGGTAGCGTTGCGATACGAATAGGACCAATAGGACGTAGATGACCTATTGGCTTTAGCTGAAGGGTTAGGGCGACCACGATGCATACATTCATTCAGGACCTGCGCTACGGAATCCGCATGCTATTGAAGTCGCCCGGCGTTTCAATTGTCGCGGTGCTCGCGCTCGCCTTAGGGATTGGCGCGAACACGGCAATCTTTAGCAGCGTCAGCGCGTTTCTCTTCCGGCCCTTGCCGGTGCCTGAGCCCGATCGCCTGGTTCGCACTTTCGAGGTGACCGACGATCGCGGCATTGCCGAGGAGATCTCTTATCCGGACTTTGTCGACTATCGCGATCAGAACACAGTCTTTGAGGGAATCGTCGCAGAGAGCATGGTCCAGGCTGCCATTAGTGACCAGAAGCAGAACGAAGTGGTTTGGGGGCAGGTTGTCAGCGGCAATTACTTCGACGTCCTGCGAATCAAGCCCATGCTTGGGCGCACGTTTGCTGCTGATGAAGACAAGACCCCCGGCGCTGCGGCCGTCGTCGTTCTTGGTCACAATCTTTGGCAACGTCGATTCGCCGGGGATCAGAACATCGTCGGCAAGACTGTCGAACTCAACGGGCGGCAGTACAACGTGATCGGGATTGCGCCGCCGTCTTTCAAAGGCACGAAATTCGGTCTGTCGCTGGACTTTTGGGCTCCTATGATGATGGTGGAAGAGCTCGACCACTCACCCAAGGTGTTGACCTCACGGAACAGTCACTGGATGAGCGTAATCGCGCGCCTCAAGCCCGGAGTGACGCAAGATCAGGCCGCAGCCGCGATGTCCGGAATCGCCCAACGTCTCAATCAGGCGTATCCCAACGCCCGCACCAACGGCACTCGAGTAACTCTGACGACCGAGCAGGACGGCCGCTGGGGCGATGCGTCAGTGATCATGAAGAGCGCCGGCGCGATCGCCATGGCGATTGTCGGTCTCATTCTGCTGATCGCCTGTGCCAACGTTGCGAATCTGCTGCTGGCGCGTGCCGCCGCCCGCCGCAAAGAGATGGGAGTCAGGCTGGCACTCGGCGCGAGTCGCGCGCGTTTGATCCGACAGCTTCTGACTGAGGGTTTACTGCTTTCGGTACTCGGCGGCGGCCTTGGCTTGTTGCTGGCGTACTGGGTGACCGCATTAATGCAGGGCTTTATTCCCCTCCTGCCCTACACCATAGTCAGCGATTTCTTTGCCCTGGATGCGCGCGCGCTCTGGTTCACTCTGGGTGTGTCACTCCTAAGCGGGGTTGTGTTTGGACTGGCGCCGGCCTGGCATGCCTCGAACCCTGAGCTCGTTCCGATCCTGAAGGGCGATGCGAACACGGGTGAGAAAGGAAAGCGCCGGCGGCTCACCTTGCGCAACTGTCTGGTGGTGGCCCAGGTCGCGATGTCTCTGGTGGTATTGGTTTGCGGCGGACTGTTCATCAAGAGTTTTCGCAACGCACAGCGGATGGATCCCGGTTTCACTAGTAAAGGAATTCTTTTGGTCTCTCTGAATCCTCAATTGATTGGCTATGACGAAGAGCAGACAAAGATTTTCTTTCGCCAGATCACTGATCGTGTCGCCGGTTTACCGGGTGTGCAGGGAGCGAGCGTTGCGGGTTTGATTCCGCTCGGCGACAGCTCGAATTCCAACGGACCGATCTTGAAAGAAGGCGAGACCCTCGCTCCGGGAAGTCCGGGCCGCAATATCATGAACAACGTCGTCAGTCCGGGCCATTTTAAGACGCTGCAGATCCCACTAACCGCAGGGCGTGATTTCGACGATCGCGATCGCAAAGGCGAGCAACGCGTGATCGTCATTAACGAAAGAATGGCCCAGCTGCTCTGGCCCGGAGAAAACGCGGTCGGTAAGCGCCTCTACATCGGGCCTGGAAGCCGCGACGCGGTCGAAGTCATCGGCGTCGCCAGGACCGGCAAGTACCGGACGCTCGCCGAAGACCCGAAGCCTTATTACTACTACCCGATGGCGCAGCGGCCCGCCATCGGCATGACCTTAATGGTAAGTACGGCCAACGATCCCAGAAGTCTGGTCGGCGCCATTCGCAAAGAAGTGCAAACGATCGACGCACGCATCCCGCTGTCTTCGATCAAAACGATGACCGAACACCTGACCTGGGCGCTTTGGGGACCGAACATGGCCGCGACCCTGGCCCTGGCCTTCGGAGTAGTCGCGCTGCTGCTGTCCGCGGTGGGGCTTTATAGCGTCATGGCCTACGTCGTAGCTCAACGCACACGCGAAGTTGGTATTCGAATGGCGCTCGGCGCTCAACGCCGTGATGTCTTGCAGTTGATCACGAGTCAGGGAATGCGCCTGGCAATGATCGGGGTGGTAATTGGATTTGGATTATCGCTGGCGTTGGCTCGGGTCTTGTCCTCGATGCTAATCGGAGTCAGCACGTATGACCTGACTACCTTCGTCGTTGTTCCCTTGTTGCTGGCGGTCGTGGCCTTCGTTGCTTGTCTGATTCCGGCCCGACGAGCGACGAAAGTAAATCCGCTGGTGGCGTTGCGGTATGAATAAATAGGACCAATAGGACCTATCCGACCTATAACTCGCCGCTTGAGGAAGTGTGAATCATGGAATCATTAATTAAAGACATCCGTTACGGCGTTCGCTCCTTATGGAAACGCCCGGGCTTCACGGCCGTTGCCGTAATTACGCTGGCGCTGGGAATCGGCGCCAACACCGCGATCTTCAGCGTCGTGAATGCGACCCTATTGCGGCCGCTGCCATTCAAAGATCCCGATCGAGTGATCATGGTTTGGGGCTTCTTACCGAAGCTGGCGCAAACGGCCGACAAGCTTCCTTCTTCTTCGGGAAATTTTGTCAGCCTGCACGATCAAAATCACACTTTGGAAGACCTGGCGGCTTTCAGGACCTGGTCGTGGCAACTGACTGGAGACAGAGAGCCGGAACTTTTACGCGGCGCGCGGGTGTCCGCCGATTTCTTTCATGCCGTGGGCGCCAACCCGATTCTGGGCCGCCCGTTTACCCCTGATGAAGATATGCCGAACCGCGCGCCGGTCGCGATCATTAGTTACGGCCTTTGGCAAAGACATTTCAGCGCCGACCAAAACGTAGTCGGTCGGACGATGACTCTTACCGGTCAGACGGTCATGGTCGTGGGCGTGATGCCGAAAGGCTTTCAGTTTCCTGGCGGCGCGAACATGATTCCCGGTTTGCAGTTCGCATTGCAAAACGACATTTGGATGCCACTGGCCTTAACGGATGAGCAGAAGCGTCAGCAGGGAAACCTGAATCTCGCTCTGATTGGCCGCCTCAAACCAGGCGTCACGCCTAATCAAGCTGAGTCAGAGTTGCGCGCGGTGCAACAAAACCTGCCGCTGGCTAAAGTCGGTTACACCATCAACGTGGTTCCTTTGTACCAGCAGATGGTTGGCAAGATTCGAAAGTTATTACTGTTGCTGCTGGCTACGGTAGCCTTTGTACTGTTGATTGCGTCCGCCAATATCGCGAACCTGCTGCTTGCCAGAGCCACCTCGCGCCAAAAAGAAATTGCCATCCGCGCGGCCCTGGGCGCCGGACGTCTTCGCCTCATACGGCAAATGATCACTGAGAGTCTGCTGCTATCGCTGATTGGTGGCGCGCTCGGATTTCTCCTGGCGGTGTGGGGAAGTTCTCTGCTCGTCTCACTGATACCCGAGGACGTGCCGCGTATTCACGAGGTCAGCGTCGATACCCGAATACTGGCCTTTACCCTGCTGGTTTCATTTGTGACCGGTGTCGTCTTTGGACTCGCGCCGGCGTTGCAGGCGTCAAAGCTTGATTTGAATGCATCGCTCAAGGAAGGCCTGCGTGGAACCACCGCCGGCTGGCGCGAAAATCGGCTCCGCGGCCTGCTCGTAATATCAGAAATTGCTATGGCAGTCGTGCTGCTGGTAGGCGCAACCCTCCTAATAAAGAGTTTCGTTCGTTTGCTGGATGTCAGGCCCGGCTTTAATCCCACTAACGTTCTGACGATGGATGTGCAGTTGCCGGACCTTCCGCCCTCTCGATATGCAAAGGCTGATGAACAGACCTTTTTCTTTCAACAACTGGTGGACCGAATCAAAGCCCTGCCCGGCGTCGAGGGAGCGGCCGGCGTAGTGACCCTTCCCTTAACCGGAGCGTTCGAAAGTACGGACGTGATTATTGAAGGACCGGCGCCACTTCCCGAGGGACAACGGCCTGAAGCGGACTACACGACCGTTACGCCGGATTATTTTCGCACCTTACAAATCCCGTTGCTGAAAGGGCGGCAGTTTACCGCGCAGGATTCAAAAGACGCTCCCGGGGCGATCATCGTCAACGATATTCTGGCGAGCACTCTATGGCCCAATGAAGATCCGATTGGCAAGCGCCTGACTGTGGGCTTTGAAAAAACTCCGCGCCAGATAATCGGCGTAGTGGGAAACATCAAGCAAACCACCCTCGACGCCACGGCGCGAGCGGCGATGTACATGCCGCACCTGCAATCTCCGAACAGCGGCATGACTGTACTGGTCCGCACCACCGGCGAACCGTTGGCTATGACCGCCGCGGTTCGCGAGCAGGTGCGCGCGCTGGATAAGGATGTCCCCATTTATCACATTCAGACTATGGCTCAGGTGCTGGGAAGTTCAGTGGCGCAACCACGCTTCTCGATGTTGGTAGTCGGATTGTTTGCCGCCTTGGCACTCGTATTGGCGGTGGTTGGGATCTATGGCGTGATGGCTTATTCCGTTTCGCGGCGCGCGCATGAGATCGGTGTTCGCATGGCTTTAGGCGCGCGCACCTCGCAGGTATTGAAGCTGGTGTTGAAAGAAGGAATGACGCTTACCCTCTTGGGAATAGCGATCGGGATTTTTGGTGCGTTTGCTCTTACGCGGATGATGGCCACTCTTTTGTTTGGGGTCGGCCCAAAGGATCCGATCACGTTTATGGGCGTGGCGGCATTACTGGCCGCGGTCGCCTTTGTCGCCTGTTACATACCGGCAC
>JAWWPL010000459.1:0-3451 GCA_033850605.1 Blastocatellia bacterium
AATTCTCAGCCAGATCCGAATAGCCGTTTGGCGTTTGAAAGCCATAGAGCGGCTGGCCCATGCGGGCAATCCATTGATGGAATTGCGGACCGCCGTTCGTGTCTGCGCCCAGGGTGCGCACCGCGCTGACCGCGAGTTCGAAGGGCCGCTTAACTTTAGCGCGGTAGGCTTCCGCTGAATTAAATTCGGGTGAAAAGAAGACGACTTTCAGAACTTCGCGAATGTCGCCATCTGTCTTAATGAAAGTCTGCGCCACGCGATCGACCAGCGCCGGCGGCGGATCGTCCGAGACAAAGCGTCGCACAAGTTTGGTCGCGATAAATTTAGCAGTCGCCGGATGATGGGCCAGGATGTCCAGAACCATCAGGCCGTCTTTCATTCCGCCGCCCGCGGGAATCTTGTGACCCAGAACATTCTTTTCGCCGTTGTCGTGGACACCGGGCCGGAAAATGAACTTGCCCGCGTTTTCACGCGCGTCGCGTCCCATCAAAGCAGCCGCGGCCACGGCTCCACCGCGCGGTTGCAGAATGGTCCAGCCAGTAAAACAACGCGCCACTTCCTGCACATCCTTCTGCGTGTACCCGCCCTCGACGCCGAGCGTATGCAGCTCCATCAACTCGCGCGCGTAATTTTCATTTATGCCGCGTCGCTGTTGGGTTTGCTGGGGTGTCTGTTGCTGCGGGTTGTTGCTCATCAAGATCGGATTCCGAATGCGCATCAATTCGCCGAGAGCACCGCGCTGCGCGCCGGGTCGTTGTTGTGGCTGTTGCGCGTTTGGGCTGACGCTTTGAAAGTTATCGAGATAGAAAAGCATCGCCGGACTTTGCGCGTCAGCCAATAGCAGGTCGTAAAATTTTCCCAGCGTGTGCGGCCGAATCGTGTCTCGGTCATAAGAAGTCAGGAACCAACGATCCGCGCCTTTGGCGGCGTACACATTGAAATGGTTGGTCCAGAAATCAACCATAACTTCCTGCAATTGACGCTCGCTGTAAACAGCGCGCAGGATCCGCGACATCTGCAATTCGCCCGTCAGAAACTGCGCCGGCCGCAGGTTGTTTTCTTTGTAGTACTCCATCAGAGCCCGGCGATACTCCGGATTGTTCTGTGGGTTCGCATCGTTGTTGGCCGGTGGGTTGGTCTTCGCCGTATCATTCGGCTTAGCCATCTCAGGTCCCTGCATCTCGCCGGTGCCCTGAGTCGACATAGCATCTCCGCTCTTCTGCCCGGTCGCAGCCGGAGCGGCGTTAGCACCACCTTTGACCCGATTGTCGCGGGCCTGAGCAAGATCGGCCGGCAGAGCTCCACGCTGTTGCAGTTGCCGCAACAGTTGTCCCGGTTGTGGATACTTTTCATAGAGCTCGGCAGTGGTCATGCGCAGGGTACCGAGGTTTTGCAGCTTGGCTTCAGAAGCTGAATCGTCGATTTTTTCGGGAGAGAGCTGTTGGTTAATATAGTTCTCGACGCCCAGCGCCTTCACGCGCTCCAAATCGCCAGGCCGCGCGCCAAAGCCGAGACGATTCAGCACATGCAGGATGCGCTGGTCCTCAGTCAACTTTGCCGCCGGCTTGCGGGCTGGGCCTTTCATCTTCTGGGTCATGTTCTGGGCGCTGATACCGAGGGCAAAGCTGCTGGCGAGCAAGGCCGCAATCGAGAGACTCGCAGCAAGACGCCGCAGAATTGAAAGGCTGTGACTGGTTTGCTTTTTGGTGCTCATCGTAACGTCCGTCCTGGTTGTTTGGGCTGAGTCGGCTCTTATCAATGCCTTGGGGCAACGTCTCAATGCCTTGCGGCAACGTCAATTAAGACGCGTTCAGAAGAGCGTTGGTTGAAGAATCTCAGCCTGAACATTATTCGACAGAACCAGCGAACTGTCCATTTAGGGCGAAACAAAGCCGTCGGGTAGAAGTGTCCTGGTAATCACCGGGGCATTAGCCCGACCGTCAGGGAGGGCTCCAGGGTGCGTTTGATGAAGCCCTCCCTAACGGTCGGGCTAGTGCGATCGCATCCAGACTCGCCAACACAGAATCAGCCCACCCGAAATAGGCAGAAACGCGCTACTCGGGCGCGCTAAAAGGAAGCTCGTCGATTTTCAGACCGACAGGCCCCTCCATTCGTCTAAGCTATCAACATCGTCGAAGTACAAGGGCAAAGAGATTTCGTCGATGGCCACGAAGTTTCTTCGTGTAAGGGCGCTGCATTGGCAAGAATGCGGCGCCCGCTTTTATTTTCAGAGTTGTGTAATACGCCGACACTGTAGTAACCTGCGGCTTCCTTCCACCGAATTGGAGTGCTGGAATCGGCTGGGCCGCCCCTCTTGCCCGAGTCGATTTGTGCTTCTTCCCACAAACTGATTGCTGGATTTGGTCGGACTCTCTTGCCAGAGCCTGACATTTGATCCGTTCCTTTGGATCGCCGCGGTCTGGGCGATTTAAGGCGCGGCATAACGAGGCTATGAAAAAATATCTCTTTGCCCTATTTCACGCCACGCGTGTGCTTGACCTGGTTTCGTGGGTAAATCGAAGGAAGGTCACGATTCTGAGTTATCACAGCGTCGTTGACGACCATGACCCGCTTCGGCGCGACAGGTATAAGCAGCACCTACCGGTCGATCTCTTCCGCGAGCATCTAGACTACCTGCAAAGCAACTACACGGTGATCGCGCTGAACGACTTTCTCAGTGCTAGACGAGAGAATCGTCGTTTGCCGGATTATTCGGTCGTGCTGACGTTCGAGGACGGCTTCGAGGATTTCTATACCGTGGCCGCGAGGCAGCTCGCGCAACGACGTTTGCCGGCCACCGCCTTTATCATTACCGACAGAGCGTACGGTCGTTTACCGCCGAACGGCGAATCCTTTCTCTCCTGGGAGCAAATTCGAGAGTTGGCATTGACCGGCATCGAGATCGGATCGCACACATGCTCTCATCCGAGGCTGCCGGATCTTTCGCCTGAAGATGTGATAAGAGAATTGACTGATTCGCGCGCGGCAATCCTGGAGCACCTGGGACCGGTTCATATTCCGCTTTCATTCCCTCACGGTCGGACCACAGATTCAATTAGCCGTTTGGCCCAATCACTCGGCTATTCCTGTGCAATCACGACTGTGTTAGGTCCGAACGATCGCGATGCTGACATTACGATGCTGCGTAGAACGACGATTGCAAGTGACGACGATCCTGCGACATTTGCAGCCCGGGTTTCAGGCTTGACGTGGTGGATAAGCACGCTCAGGCTCATTCGGGGAGGGAAAAACAATAGCGCGCGCGATCCGGAACATTCTCGTGCGTACGGCGCTTTGGGAACAGAGAACTACGATTGCGCCGAAACGACCTAGCAGGCTGATGAAAAATTACTCTTAGCCACAGAGGCGCGGAGACACAGAGAACGAATAGGACAACGAGAGAGCATGTTTGTTGGCATTTTTGATTATTTCGATTCGGCTTTTCTCCGTG
>JAWWPL010000469.1:0-7971 GCA_033850605.1 Blastocatellia bacterium
TCGCACCGGAGACAGCGGCAGGCCGCCATTGTCAGCTGCGCGTAGCGGTATCAATTGCACCAAAACCAGGCCGATCAATCCCAACAGAGACCACTGGAGCGCGTTACGACTGAGTTGTACCGAACGGAGCACCAGGCCATCGACACACCAGAGGCAAACTATACCTGCGGCACTCAGGGCAAACGCCGCCATGGCCCAATAGTGCACCGTGCCATAAGCCAGAGTCGTCAAGACCACGGCAACGCAAATCGTAAGAAACAGCAGCCGGCTGGCCAGCGTGTGCCTTCTTTTCGATTGTCCGATGGGCGCGGGCTTAACGCTTGGCGCCAGCGGTGTCTTTTCGCGAAGCGCCGGGACCTCCGACGCGTTGAAGGATGAAGTCGTCATACCAGACTAAGCCAAATATCGGGCAGACCTGCGTGTCGCTGCAATCAGCGCGATTGAATCCAATGGTTATACCATCATGCTTGGGGTTCGTCGTGAAATCCAGAGTGATTTTCTCCCATTGGTTGGTACCGCTTGGCACCGGTTTTGAAGCAGCCAACGCCGCGCCATCAGCCGCGTCGACAATAGACAGGACGGGCGTGCTGGCGCTGACCAGATCCTGCGTGCGTACATAGTATTCGAGCCGATATTGAGTCCCCGGCTCGACCACAACTGTCTGCGATACGTGAATCTTCTCGAGGGTCGACGACGACTTAAAGGCGATTCGCAAACTACCCTGGCCAGTGTGACCAAGTGAATCGATGGTTACCTGGGCAGATGGCCGCGAATTGACCTGCCAGCCAAAAGGGTCCGCGACAGAAGATGTCAGAGGGCTCTCAAAGTCTCCGTTCCAGATTTGCCCTGCGACGGGTAGATTCCCGTCCGGCTGAAGCTCCCGCCTGAGGTTCAGGTCTGCGCGAAACTGCTTTGCCGTTACCAGAGCGTCATCCATCTCCCTGGTAACCGCGGTTTGCGCCCGACGATCTGCCGGAGTAATGGTGCCCCACATCCGCATGGCGTCGTCGACTTTCTGAACACTCACCAGATAGACAGCAAATTGCGCCCGCGCAGCCGGCGTGGAACACGCGACTTTGGCAATCTGATCGATGTCGCCGGCAAAAACTCGCATGGCCAATTCAAAGACCTGAGGCCGCATTTGATCGTCGGCTTCGGCCGCGCGCCCAAGTTGATTGAAAGCTTCTGCAAACTTTCCTTCACGCAAAAGCAGATTTCCAAATTGCCAGCGTGGATGGGAGTACGCCGGGGCCAATTCAACCGCGCGGCGTAGGGCCTTCTCGCTGCTCTCCTGGTCGCCGCCGGATTCCAGCGCACGCCCGAGTTCCATCCAGTAACGGTAATCATTCGGAGAAAGCCGGACCGCTTCGCGGTATTCGTTGACGGCCGCGGCCAAGCTTTCAGCGCTAAACGTCTTCTCTTCGAGTGACCCAAGTCGCCAGTGCGTTAACGGATCTCCAGGCGCCCAACGCACAGCCATGCGAGCCAGCTCGATTCCTCCCTGCGTGACTTCAGGCGCATATTCGGCAACCGTATTACCGACATACCAGCGCACCGCAAACCAGGCCCCCAGGATCGCGAGCACGGCCGGCGCCAACAGCAGCCAGCGCCGGCCTGATCCGAGGCGGATTGTCACAACAGATGGGGATTTTGAATTTGACACTGCTGGTTGAGCTACAGGTCACCGTCTGATTCCGAACGGCCCATTGACGCCAGCGGAATGTCGCTGACACTCTCGATTCTGATCGACATGCGCTTCAGTTCAACGCTGTGGACCTCGCATTCGCGGAGAATCTCCGCCAGCCGCGCCTCTGAGATTCTTGGAGTTGAGATTAACAGTTGTTCGATTTGGTGATCGCTTACGATCTTGCCAAGCATTCCGTTGCCACCGAAAACGCGAAAGCCATGGATCACCTTTCCCTGCTTTTTCGGATCGTCGTCAATGAAGCCAATCGGCGCATAACTTAGTTCACGATTATTCAGCAGTTCCCGTAAAAGCAATTCGCCGGCATCACCGGCCCCATATATTAAGGCGCGCTGGTGCTTACTGCCCCCGGCCGTGGGCAGCACCTGGCGAAAGAAGCGGAACGCGACGCGGCTGCCGGCCAGCAGCATCATCATTACCAGCGCGTCAATCACGAAAATAGCGCGCGAGAAACCCTGAAACCGGAACTTGAATAGCACGATCGCCATGCTGATGAGCGATCCTGTCGCCACCGCCTTCGCGAACGCCATTAGATCGTCGATGCTTGTATACCGCCAAATACCCCTATAGACACCAAAAAAGAGAAATGCCGCCAGGCGGACCACCACCAGCACCGGCAGCGTCCGCAGGAAAAGCTTCCATGCGGGACTGTCTGAAAACGGCTCGAACTTGATCGCATATGCCGACCAGTAGGCCAGCACTATCAACACCACGTCGAGCAGCACTTCGAAGATGCGGCGCTTATAAGAAAAATCGACCAGAAAAGCGAAGAGCGGCTTGTCGCTCGCCGCGCGCACGTCCGCTTCTTCGTCATAGCCCTTTACTCCGGCGAGATAGACGCCGAGCAGCGTCAGCCCCAGGGTAAATCCAGCCAACAGAGCAAGACTGACGTCAGGCTTTAATAGAGCACTGCCGTCGCGGCCCACCCGACTGACCATGATGGCCAGCAAACCAGAGAGCCCGGCCAGTCCATAAAGCATCCAAACCGCGCGGCGTTCCGACATGCCCAGGGCTACCAAACGATGCGAGGTATGATCGCGGCCGCCCTGCGAAGCTGCGCGCCCGGACAGTTTTCGCAGGATAGTAACAAACGTGGTATCGAAAATTGGGATGAACAAAACCAGGATGGGCACAGCGAGCACCGGCACGAAGCTGCGCGAACGTCCGCCGGCTACGTTGACCAGGGCCGCGCCGGCCAGAAAGAACCCGATAAACATTGATCCGCTGTCACCCATAAAGATTGAGGCAGGATTCGAGTTGTAAACCAGAAAGCCCAGCAATGCAGCCGCGAACACGGCCATCATCATTGCCTCAGTCGGCTGGTTACTGCTCAAAAAGTTATAGGTGAGAAAGCACGAAGCAATGGCTGCTATACCGGTGGCCAACCCGTCCATGTTGTCGAGGAGATTGATTGCGTTGGTAATGCCAATCAACCAGAAGATCGTGATTAGCATGTTAACCGGAAGAGAGCGGGTCCACGGCAGGACCAAACCGTAGTTGACGACAATGGCCGCGCCGACAACCTGGCCGATCAACTTTTGATATGGCTTAACGTGGAGCCAGTCATCAGCTAATCCGACCAGGAATAGAAACGACGCGGCTGCCACCACCACCCAGCCTTGCTCAGTGTGCGGCACCATGGTTAAGTAAGTGCCCATTACTGCCAGCCAGATTCCCACGCCGCCCATCATGGCGGTGGGGTTCTTGTGCCAGCGGTCCACCTTGGGCTTAGCGACAAAACCCCAGCGCCGCGCCAAGGCGCGCACCACCGGGGTCAATGCCAGGGCCAGCACTAACGACACTGCGGGCGGAATCAAGTTGGAAGTGCTGAAACTAATCATGTCTAAGGGTTTAAGATGACGAAGTAAAAAGCTATTCGATTAGCCGAGCAAAGGCAAGTCTGTAGACTTCGTGCATCAGCACCGAATGCTGTTCCGGTTTGCTTTTCTCCGCGCAATCGCGATCTTTGTCGCGGGGGTGAAATGTCTTCAAATATATTCTCGTCTGGCCGCCACGCCTAATCCCTGCATCGGCAATCGTTTCCACCGCTCCGCCGCTGAAGCTTATCTTTTGCAAAGTGTCACAACACCCGCGCTACAGCGCGTTAGCCGCTCGTGACGAAAGTGCTTGCATTCCACCGAAGTCGGTTTATGCTACACGCAGCCTGGTTTCAGACAAATTGTCGGCCTGCGGATCTTACGAGGAATGGATGAGTGAGATGGACTACAAAGAATTAACCGCCGTGCAGATAAGCGAGGTTGCGGATCGCACTTTCTCGCGCTCTCAAAGGGCGATGCTCTGTTGTCAAAAGGCCCGGCAGCTCGAAAGGGCCGGCGAATATGACATTAGTTGCGAGGCCCTCCGTGAGTTTTGGCCCGACCCCAAAGGGTCGTTGACATTGCACGATCTGGATCTGCCCGCACAGGCCGAATTGCTGCTCAGGGCTGGGGCGCTCACCGGTTGGGCCGGAAGCGCCAGACAGGTCGGAGACGCGCAAGAGAGGGCGAAGGATCTGATCAGTCGCAGTATCGAGATTTTTGATCAACTCGGAGAAACCTCGCGGGTGGCGGGAGCGCGCAGCGACCTCGCGCTCTGCTATTGGCGTCAGGGCGCGTTTGACGAGGCGCGCTTGATTCTAACGGACACTTTGGCGCGCCTGCCAGAGGAAGACCTCGAGACAAACTTGATCGCTCTCATCCGGCTGGGGATGCTGGAGAAAGCAGCCGGGAGGTACGGCGACGCGTTAAGGGCTTATACGGAAGCGGCTCCGTTGGTCGAAAGGATCGACGAGCACGCTATTAAAGGAACGTTTCATAATGAACTGGCAGGGTTGTTGACTCGCCTTGGCCTGGCTGAAGAGAGCGAGGCCCGGATTGATCGGGCCCTGGTCGAGTATGCAGCCGCGAGTTATCACTTTGAACAAGCTGGACACCATCGCTTTCGTGCCAGCGTTGAGAACAATCTCGCTTACTTGTTACTCAGAATCAAGCGGTTCGCGGATGCGCACGCCCATCTCGATTGCGCCCGCGGCCTTTGGCTGGAACTCAAAGACATCAAATGCGTAGCACAGTCTGACGACACGCGCGCGCGGGCACTCCTGGACGAAGGACGTTTGGTTGAGGCCGAAGCGTTCGCGCGCCAATCTGTTCGCGTCCTTGAAGGTGGAGGCGAACAATCGATTCTGGCTGAGGCTCTGACCACTCACGGGGTAGTTCTGGCGCGCTTGAACAGACTGGCGCTGTCACGAACTGCTCTTGAACGGGCAATTGCTGTGGCCCGCGATTCGGGCGATCCCGAAGGCGCCGGCCGCGCCGCGTTAAGTATCATGGAAGAGTTGGCTCGGCACACAGCCACCGGCGAACTTGTTTCGATCTATGAATCCGCGGCCGAACTCCTGGAAAAGTCACAGGATCCCTTAACCGGGAAACGATTAATCGCATGCGCGAATACTGTGATCCGCTCGCTCGGAGCCGCTGTGACCGACGGAGATGTGCGGGACCATAACTGGGAAGGCTTTTCGCTTAAACAGCAAGTGCTACAGTCAGAGAAGGTGTTGATTCAGCGCGCGCTGGCTGACTCGGGAGGTGCCGTTAGCCGGGCGGCCCGCTTGTTGGGCTTTAGACATCACCAGACCCTGATCGCCCTCATAAACAGCCGGCATCGAGATCTGCTGGAAGCAAGATCCCCGGTTAAGATCAGACGGCGCAGCCTGATGCGAAAGCCCTGAGCGCAACCAGCGACGCGGCTGTTCACCCACGACCGGCGGACATGCGTCCACTATGGAATTCGATCACGGTTTTGAGAATCCCGTCCAGATCCATTTCAGGTTTGAAGCCCACCTGGCTGTTTACCTTCGAGATATCGGGCACCCGCCGCGGCATGTCTTCAAAGCCTTCCTCGTACGCCTCGTCGTAAGGAGTCAGCGTGATCTCGGAATCCGAATTAGTCAGCTCCTTAACCTTTGCCGCCAGATCGATTATTGAGATTTCATAGTTAGAGCCGATGTTGAAAACGTCTCCTACAGCGCTTTCATCGTCCATCAACTTCAAAAGAGCACTGACAACATCACCGACATAACAGAAGCAGCGCGTTTGCTTACCATTGCCGTACACCGTGATCGGCCGTCCGGCCAGCGCCTGCTTTACAAACGTCGGAATCACCATTCCATACTGTCCCGTCTGGCGCGGACCAACCGTATTGAAGAGGCGCACTACTACGGTGGGCAACTTCTTCTCGCGCCAGTAGGCCAGCGCCAGAAACTCGTCGATGGCTTTTGAACACGCATAACTCCAGCGGCCTTTTGTGGTCGCGCCCATCACCAGATTGCCATCTTCGCGAAACGGAACCTCGGAGCTCAGTCCGTAAACTTCTGAAGTCGAAGCGATCAGAACCTTCTTCTTCTTTTTGTTGGCGAGCGCCAGAACTGTCTCTGTGCCGCGCACGTTGGTCTCGATCGTGCGCACCGGGCTTTCCACAATCAACTTCACGCCGACCGCCGCCGCCAAATGAAAAATGACGTCGCATTGATCGACCAGTTCAGCCGTGACCGGCTGGTTATGCACGCTCTCGATGGTGTAGTGGAAGCGGGGATGCTCCTTCAGATGGCGGATGTTTTCAAAGCTGCCGGTCGAAAGATCATCAATGATGAAAACTTCGTCGCCGCGTTGCAGACAGGCGTCAGATAGATGAGAGCCGATGAATCCGGCCCCGCCAGTAATTAGAATTCGCAAATGAAATATCCTTCAAAAGTGTTTTTTACTTCGATTCGGAGAGTCTAGCACAAACCTAGGCCGCGATATCGGACCCGCTCGCGGCTTTGCCGCCCGATGTCCGGAAAGGCCTGGCCTCCGGCAGCCACTCTCTCGGTTTAGCGCGGTCGAGGCGGAGCCTCTCCCGAATTCAAATCAACGTTGACGAAAAGGCGAAGCCTTCCGCACATCAAGCGGCAAAGCCGCCCACCTCTCAACCAGCGGGGTTTTCTTTTGGCTGCCGGGCGAGACGATTGGCCGATTCAACCTCCATCAGATCCTGATACAACTGAGCCATATCACTCAGCAAACGCTCTTTGGCATATTTGCGAGTGACGAACTCGAGGCCAACCTGTCCCAGCTCGTCACGGAGACCAGGGTCTGCAATCAACCGCGCCAACCCGCGGGCAAAACCTTCGGCATCACCACTGGCAACCGCAACACCACGCTCGCAAAGTTGATAACCCTGCTCGTCATCAGACTGGCTCGTGGGGGAGCCGAGTAGATCTGCCACGCCTCCGACTGAAGTGGCCACGACCGGCCGGGCATTCGCCATAGCTTCGATCAATGTAAGCGGGGTGCCTTCATTCAAACTGGTGAGCGCCACAACATCGAGCGCTGGGTAAAAATTCTCCGGGTCGGTGCGAGTGCCCAGGAACAAGACATCATTCTCCAACTCAAGAGATTTTGCCTGCGCTTCCAAATCCGACCTGAGGTTACCGTCTCCGATAATCACAAACCGGGCCCTCACGGAGGTCTTTTTTAAGATGGCTGCCGCCTCGAGAAACAGCCGGTGATTCTTGATTTCAGTCACCCGTCCCACTATGCCAATCAGCACGTCGCCGTCATTGAGTTTCAATTCCGACCGCATGTATGACCGGCGACTGCTCCATGATGCGTAGGCACTCAGGTCGATGCCGAGCGGAATTACCACGAACTGATTGCGCCGGCCTACATGAAATACTTCATTAATTTCCCGGCGCTGCTGTTCGCTAATCACGACGATGCGATCGGTAGCGAACCGAGTCAGGAATTTCTCAATGGCCAGGAACAGATTCGTCTTAAATTTTCCGTAATAGCTATGAAAAACGTGCCCGTGATAGGTGTGAACGAAACGACAGCGCCGGGCGGATAACGAGCTATACATCATCCCGGCAACGCGTCCGACTGTGCCGGCTTTGGCAGTGTGGGTGTGCACGATATCGGGCTCCTCACTTCGCATTAGACGAAAGAGTTTCCAGATCGTCAGTGCATCTTTGATAGAGATTTCGCGGCTCATCTGCGGCAAGGTGAACGGATGCACACCTGACGCCGCGGCCACGTAACTCATATCATCCTCACCCGGCGGCACCACTCCGGCCACCAGCAAAGTGTCACAACCGTAAGCCTGCAACCCTTCAGTCAGCCAGACTACATGACGCGCCGGACCACCGACATTAAGACGGGCAATGATGCGCAGGACTTTCATTGTGTTTAGCCGGGGCGCGGGCTTGTAGCCGTTATGAGGTCAGTACCGCG
>JAWWPL010000494.1:0-6821 GCA_033850605.1 Blastocatellia bacterium
ATGCCTTTTAGAATCTCGTTGCCATCAACCGATGCATGCAGATTGCGAATCTCTAACACGTATTGCTCCTCGGGTTCCGATTTCAGATCGCAAATTTCAGATTAGAAATTCGAGATCTCAAAAATAAAATCTCTTCAGACAGTTCAAGGGGACCAGGGGTCAGCCTGCTAAGTGACGACCGTCCCTGGCCCCCGGTTTACCAGTACCTTGTTTATGCAACCGCGCCTTCGAGTTTCATACCCAGCAGGCGGGTCGCTTCAACTGCAAACTCCATCGGGAGATGCAGGAACACATCTTTACAAAAACCGTTAATGATGAGCGAGACCGCGTCTTCCTGCGAAATACCGCGCTGCATCAGATAGAACAACTGCTCTTCGCTGATCTTGGAAGTGGATGCTTCGTGCTCAACCCGCGAAGTGTTGTTCATTACCTCGATGTAGGGAAACGTATTCGCGCTGCAATTCGAACCGATCAGCATTGAATCGCACTGGGTATAGTTGCGCGCGTTCTCGGCCTTGGGCATGATTTTCACCAGCCCGCGATAACTGTTATTCGCCTTTCCGGCAGCGATTCCCTTCGAAATAATCGTCGAACGCGTGTTCTTGCCCAGATGAATCATCTTGGTGCCCGTGTCGGCCTGCTGCGCGTGATTAGTCAAAGCCACCGAATAGAATTCACCGATCGAGTTGTCGCCCTGCAGAATGCACGAGGGATACTTCCAGGTTATGGCCGAACCGGTTTCCACCTGGGTCCAGGAGATTTTTGAGTTGCGGCCGGCGCACTTGCCGCGCTTGGTAACAAAGTTATAGATACCGCCTTTGCCATCTTCATCACCCGCATACCAATTCTGCACGGTCGAGTATTTGATCTCGGCATCGTCGAGCGCGATCAACTCGACCACCGCGGCGTGCAACTGGTTACGATCGAACTTGGGAGCGGTACAGCCTTCCAGGTAAGAAACATAAGCGCCTTCTTCCGCGACGATCAGCGTGCGCTCGAATTGCCCTGACTCAGAATTGTTAATGCGGAAGTATGTCGAGAGCTCCATCGGACAGCGGACGCCCTTCGGAATGAAACAAAAACTTCCATCAGAAAAAACGGCACTATTCAGCGCGGCGTAAAAATTGTCATTCGTCGGCACCACCGAGCCGAGATACTTCTTGACGATCTCGGGATGCTCGCGTACAGCTTCGCTGAACGAGCAGAAGATAACGCCATGCTTTTTGAGTTTCTCTTTGTAGGTGGTTGCCACCGAGACCGAATCAAATACTGCATCAACGGCCACGCCCGACAACTGTTTTTGTTCAGACAAAGGTATGCCGAGCTTCTCGAACGTCTTGAGCAATTCAGGATCGACTTCGTCAAGACTGGCCACAGTGGCTTTCTGCTTGGGCGCGCTGTAGTAGATCATGTCCTGATAGTCGACTTCAGGGAAGCTGACATTCGGCCAGTGGCGTGGCTCTTTCATCGTCAACCAGTGGCGGTAGGCTTTAAGACGAAAGTCCAGCATCCACTCCGGCTCTTGCTTCTTTGCCGAGATCAAACGAACGGTATCTTCGCTCAAGCCACGAGGGATGGTCTCAGACTCGATGTCGGTTACCCAGCCGTATTTGTATTCCCGGTTGGCCAGTATTTCAGCAGTACTCATTATTCCTCTTTAAACTTTCGTTAGACAGGATTCACATGATTTACAGGATGACAAAACTGCTTCTTGCTGTTTCTAAAATGAATCATGTAAATCCTGTTAATCCTGTCTACTTCTTCCCTCTCAGCTTGCGGAGCGCATTGGCCTGAGATGGCTTTGCAGTTTCTCGATTTGATGTAAACGAGCGTCAACGTTTTCTTCGGTTCCGACCAATTGAGCGAGCGTTATCTCAGACAGAGCATTTTGTACAACCTCATGCAGTCCGACGATCACGGGCCGAATACCGCAATCGCTCGTATGAATGCAATTATCCAGGACGCCCGCATGAGTCTTGCAGAATTGGTCCACGGTATCTTCGTCGAGGATGCGAATCACTTCGTTCAAACGAATTTCTGACGCCGGCCGAGCCAGCGAGTATCCGCCCTTGGTTCCCCGCTGAGCACTGACCAGACCCGCTTTGCTGAGGATCCACATCAGTTTGCCGGCGTTCGCGACCGACAGGCCCTCGCGCTCAGCAATCTGCGCGAGGGTCATTGACTCGGTATTGCCCTCGACACGCGCCAACTGAACCAGGCACCGCAACCCATACTCTTCTTGAGCTGATATCTTCACTTGTTCGAAGTTTCCTCGGAATTCCTGCCGATTATAGCATTCCTTACTTTTTCGTCAAGTATAGACAGGGTGAAGTGCACAGTTCAATCTTAGCAAGATTGTTGCGGCCACCTTCATATGGTTTTGAGTTATGATTCGCAGCGTCGGTCAAACAAATAGGTCGGATAGGACGTATCGGTCCTATTTCTTCGCTTTGGCTATGAACAGACTCATTGCCGCTCATGGCGGTTACCGTGAACTGAAATCTTTTCAGAGCGCCGAACTGGTTTATGATGCGACGGTAAAGTTCTGCGATCGTTTTATTGATCGGCGCTCTCGAACACACGATCAGATGGTTCAGGCAGCACGTAGCGGACGACAGAATATTGCGGAAGGCAGCCAAGCCTCTGGAACGTCCAGGAAATTCGAGTTGAAGTTAGTCGGTGTTGCGCGCGCCAGCCTCGAAGAGTTACTGCTGGACTACGAGGATTATTTGCGACAACGTAGTTTGACGTTATGGGGAAAGGACCACTCGATGGCTCAAGCGGTGCGGCGGCTGGCCTTTGAAGAGAATAGGTCCTATGCGACCTATCGGTCCTATATTGAATCGTCGCCGCCGGAACTGGCCGCGAACACCATCATCTGCCTGATCCACCAAACCAATTACCTTCTGGATCAGCAACTCCGTCAACTCGAAAAAGCCTTTTTGGAAGAAGGTGGATTCACAGAGAGGCTTTACCGCGCGCGGACACGACGACGAAGACAATAGGTCATATAGGACCTATTCGACCTATATGGAAAACCTACCCAGCAGTTTTAGACAGCCTTATCAAGATCTCGCAGACCTCCCAAAGTACCAGCACTTCGTCCGCATTCCCGATCGGATTATTCAGTGTATCGATTATTTTGGGATCACCTCCGACCGAGCTGTAACAAAATCCCGATTACTGGCCTACTACCTGTTCATTGGAGTCGTTGATGATGCGATCGACTCAGGCAGGATCGACGCCGGCAAATTGGTCCTCGAGGATTTCAGCACGCCGGCGCCGGTGTTCGATGAAGAAGCAACACGATCCAGCGTGCGGCTCATAACAGAGATTTTGAAATCAACCATCAACGATAAGACTTATCCGCTGATGGTCGATAAACTAAAGGAGCTTTACAGTGAGGTCGTCAGCGAACGAGGCGCAACTTCGATCGATACCTATATAGTGCATCGCAAATCCGTCGGCAGTTTGACGGCCGAATTGTCTTTCGTACTCGTCGAACAGGACCTCAGCGGTGAGCTTGAGGCGCTGCTCCAATTCATGAAACAAGTGGGCGCGATTGGTTGCCTGTTTGACAGCCTGCTCGATCTGAGAAACGACTGTCGGCTTGGGCTCGTCGGATTCAAACCTCGAATGATGGACTATGCGAAACTAATCAACGGCATTCTTCGCGACGGGCTGCGAGTATTGCTGCGTCATCCTGGCTTAGGGCGATTATTCCTTCGGGCCATCTTCGACAACGTGCAGGATTGCTTCCGCGTAAAGCGGGATTCGCCTCAGCCTTCGTTCATTGCCGACAGAAAGGACAAGGCCGCCAGTGTGGCCTAAACTCCCCGGCAATCCCTGGCTTGGTTACGTTGCGGCGCTGGTTGGCATCGCCGTCGCCACCGGCGTGTTAAAGCTCTTCGGCCCCCACGTTAATCCAACTACAGCGGCGCTCGCGTTTCTTTTGGTAGTCCTGTTCGTGGCGACGGCGTGGGGCTCGCGACCGGCAGTGTTTGCTTCACTGCTTGGAGTCGCCGGCTTCAATTTCTTTTTTCTCCCTCCCTTCGGCACGTTTGCTATTCGCAACCCAGACAACTGGGTTGCGTTCTTTGCTTTCCTGATCACGGCGTTTACCGCCGGGCAGCTTTCGGCGCGCGCCAAACGCCGGGCTGAAGAGGCGGAGTTAGCCAAACAAGAGATCGAACGGCTTTATTATGAACTTCAGGACACTTTCGAACGCTCCAGTCAGGCCAAAGCACTTAAGCAAAGTGAGCGATTAAAATCGGCTCTCCTCGACGCGGTCACACATGACTTGCGCACGCCGCTTACATCGATCAAGGCGTCGGTTACCACGCTTCTCTCTGAGTTATATGCCATTGAGCGTAACGAATCCGGCGCGTCGCTGGGAAACGACGGTCGCAAAGAATTACTGCAGGTCATCGATGAAGAAGCGGACCGCCTGGATCGGTTCATTGAGGGCCTGACGAAACTTGCTCGGATCGATGCGGGAGAAATGTACCTGCACCGCGAGTTGTGCTCGATCGACGAAATCATTACGGCGGCGGTCAAACGAGCGGAGCCACGCACCCGGGAACACCAAATCGAAGTCTGGATTGAAGACGAGTTACCTCCTCTCAAAGTCGATGAGCCCGCAATTGCGGAAGTCATCTACACTCTCGTTGATAACGCTGCTAAATATTCGCGGCCCCAGACCTCCATCCGCATTAGCGCAACTCCGAAAGACGACAGTACCATCCTATTGAGCGTTGAAGATCAGGGCCCGGGCATTCGCATGGACTTGCGTGAACGGGTGTTCGAAAAGTTTTTTCGCGCCATGCGTGATGGAGATGTCGGCGACCGGCAATCTGCCGGAAATGGAATGGGCCTGGCAATCGCGCGCGGGATTGTGCAGGCTCACGGAGGTCGACTCTGGATCGAAGACACATCAGATGGCCGCGGGTCGAAGTTCGTCGTCGCTTTACCCACCGGTGATGATGGCAAAGAGACAAGTCAGGGATAAGATCGGGAAACAATGGAAGCAAAGCAGCGCATCCTGGTCGTTGATGATGAGCCGCAACTCACGCGTGTGCTGCGGCGAAGCTTGATGGCCAAAGGCTATGACGTGCGCATAGCCGGAGATGGCGAATTCGCGCTTCAGACTTTTCGCGACTGGCCTGCGGCGCTCGTGATTACGGACCTGGCAATGCCGAATATGAGCGGGCTCGAGTTATGCCGCCGTCTGCGCTCAATTTCAGATGTGCCGATTATTGTGCTTTCAGTAAGAGGTGAAGAGAAGACCAAAGTTGACGCACTCGACGCCGGCGCCGACGACTACATCACCAAACCTTTTGGCATGGACGAGTTGCTGGCGCGAATTCGGGCCTCTCTGCGCCGCCAGCCCGCTTCCGAATCGCAGTTGCAGATTTTGGAAGCGGGAGACTTTCTGATCGATCTGGAAGCGCACACCGCGGCCCAGCAGGGCAAAGGACTAAGGCTGACGCCGAAAGAATTCGATCTGCTGGTGCATTTGATCCGCAACCCCGGAAAGGTTCTTACTCATCGCGTGCTGCTGGCCGCAGTGTGGGGCGGCGACTATACGGAACAGACCGAATACCTGCGTGTTCTCATCGGCCAACTGCGGAAAAAGATCGAAGCTGATCCTGCCACCCCGCGTTATATCCTCACCGAACCCTGGATAGGCTACAGATTCAATCCCGGCGAGTGAAGTGGCACAGACTTCAGTCTGTGATCCTTCGTAGTCGATATCGTAATCACAGACTGAAGTCTGTCTGCTACCTCTTTACGAATTCTTTATAAACCCCTTACTCCATCCTTACGAGTTTCCTTCTAATCTCATTCCTGCACTGCTCATTGGCAGGTGAAGTCATGAGACCAGAAATTCACAGCCCTATTCCTGATAGCATTGCGGCAAACAGCCAACCTATCGAACTGGTGACCGAGAACGGATTCTCAATCCTGCGCCCGTGGGAGATCGAAGGGTCGCCGCCGCCGATCGACGGAAAGTATCAGTTTCTGGTTCGTAATCCGCAGAGCGAAGAACGGAAGATCTCCGTTGAAATGACCAATGCGATTGTCTTGCGGATCGAGTTGTTTACGAGGGGGCGCATTCGGCAGGACAACCCTTTCTGGATTTGTTGCTCCGAGAGACATCTGGCGATTTACGTCTGGGAAAACGACGACTATCCCCAGAGCGATACGCTCCGGATCAGCCAGTTGGATCCAGACGATCTTATGACGGCGATTCGTTGGCAAATCGCGTGAAAAAATTGCCGCGTGTTATGGGCAATCGAAGGAAACTGATTTTGGGAGGACAAGCACGTTGGCGACAACGCTAAAGCGTCTGCTGGTAGGCAGGGCCAAGAGAACCGAGCAAGCGATTCACGAGCGGCTAACGAAAAAGACCGGGTTGGCAGTTTTCGCTTCCGATGCGCTTTCCTCGACAGCGTACGCTTCCGAAGAAATCCTCCTGGTTCTGGCGGTGGCCTACGCCTACGGGCAGACTAACGCCTTTAACTACGTAGTGCCGATCACCCTGGTCATCGCCGTCGTTTTGACGATTGTCGCGATCAGTTACCGGCAGACCATTCATGCATACCCCTCGGGTGGAGGGGCCTATATTGTAGCCAAAGAAAATCTGGGAACGACGGCGGGTCTGGTGGCGGCCGCGGCGCTCCTGGTTGACTATGTTCTCACCGTCTCTGTTTCGATCGCGGCGGGAGTGGCCGCGATTACTTCGGCCGCACAAGGAACAAGTTGGGCGTGGCTCGATCACCACAAAGTCTTTTTGTGCCTGATTATCATCACCTTCATTG
>JAWWPL010000501.1:0-8601 GCA_033850605.1 Blastocatellia bacterium
TTTAGTAGTGCGCGGGCGTGCGGATTCTACGAGGGAGCTTTGCGGGCTTCGATTCTGCAGCTCAAGCGCGAGCCGCACGTCGCTTCCCGCCTCATGCATCTCATGCTGGCAGCACAACGGCGCGCACCAATCATCAGTGCCGACTTGATCATCCCCGTTCCGCTGCACCCTGAGCGCGAACGCGAGCGTGGCTTCAACCAGGCGTTGCTGCTGGCGAAGGAACTCTCACGTCTCAGCGGCTTGCCGCTCGATGAGCACGCGATGGTTCGCCGAAGCCATACCAAACGGCATCGGGCCGGAATGGATGCGAAAGCGCGCCGGCAGAGTGTAGAGGGTGCCTTTGCCTTGCGCCACGCAGATTTAGTCAAAGGAAGACGAGTATTGCTAGTCGATGACGTGTTTACTACTGGAGCTACTGCGTCGGCGGGCGCAAGAGTGCTGAAAGAAAGCGGCGCTAGAGAAGTATTTGTGCTGACAGTGGCGCGAGCTTAATCGGATGCGAGCTATGACCCTTTGCGATCTCAGGGCCGGGATATCGATCCGTCAGCATACTCAATCTCGATTATCTGATACTTTTCATCAACTTCGACTTGGCTGGACGTGGACGTGGGTTGGTTGGCGGCCACGACCTGTCCCATGAGCTTCTTCATCGAGACGGCAACTGTCTGCTGGAGCACCTTGCTCTTGTGTGGATCGATCTTTTTTGTCGTGGTCAGCGAGAAGGTCTGAATCGTGTCCCCGGTAGCCTTATTGAGCAGGGTGCACTCCCACGTGATGCGCTTGATTTTTTTTTCAGAGTCGTTATTGACTAAAAAGTTGGTTTTGAACTCTGCGTACTGCCCCGCTCCGGACCGCGATACCTGCGGGCGGCCAGGCAATTCATTGTGATCTGTCACATCCTTTGCGCGAGCCTCTCGGGAGATGAGTTCTACCTTCTGGCTCTCAGTGCAACCCGTACACCAGCCTTTGGGCGCCGCCACCTGGCTTCCTTCCTGGGCAGTCACTCGGCCGCTTTGCGCTCTGCCCATTGAACAGCCTACCAACACCAACGTCGCCACGATGAGATACTTTTTCATGCTGAAACCTTCCTGTATCAAACAATGGGGAGTGAGCTAACCATCAACTCACTCGACCTTATGCTTACCGATTCGCTTTGTCAATGAACGTTATGCAGGCCTGGCCTCGGACACTCGACCTCTGTAAAGACATGCGAATGCGAACCCCTTACGATGCCATCGAACGGTGTGGTTGGTTGATAATGTGTTCACCGGCGGAGCAACTATGCCGGCGTGTGCGGCGAAGCTGAAAGGTGGGAAAGCCGGAGAAGTGTTTGTGTTAACGGTCGCGCGAGGCTGAATGATGACGGGGCATTAGCCCGACCTTAGGGAGGTCTCAGATAGAGGACACGGTTAGCGGAGCCCTCCTTGACGGTCGGCCTAGTATCCTGCTCCAACAAGCGCTAGCACTAGGCTCAGGTCCCACTCTTCACGCCGAAGGCGATCAAGTCTTTCATTGCGGGGTTTTTCCAATCCCAGTTCGTGTCTATAATCTTCCAACCGTCTTATGCAACGAAAAGTCATTCAGATCTCCGGTATGGTATGGACTCTGATCTATGCGAGCTTCATCGTTTGGATCTATGCCACTGAACCGCGCTCGTTCAGAGAGGTGGCGACGAACTCACAAGTGGCTGCCGGAACCTACGAAATCAATCAGGAAAGATTTAATAACGGCCTGGCGCTTTTTCGGCGCGACCAATTTCGCGCGGCGCGGGACGAATGGACCGCTGCCGATCCGGCCCAGAAAGATTCGCGCACACAGTTCTATGTTGCCTACGCGTGGTACCGGGAGGGCTGGGGTCGCGTCTATTACGACAATGCGTTTTTCCAGCAGGGGCTGGAGGTTGTCAATCGTGCGATCAGCCTGGCGCCCAACGGCACGCTGACAGTCGACGATCCGGATCTGCAAATGCACACGGCCGCTGAATTGAAGACGGAGCTGGAACAGGGAACCGAAACGAGTTGGAAAGACCTGAATCCGTTGAAGCTTTTTCGCCAACGCAAATGAAGGACTATACGGAGAGAAATCGGGCGCTGCTGCACTTTATCGTCACGCCGACGATCCTGCTCACGGTGGGACTGCTGGGCGGACTGCGCGTAGACGCTCAGACCAGGCAATTCATCTTCATTGCTCCGCCACTGGTGACATTGGTGCTGGCGATTCTTTTGGGTTCACTCTTTGTGCGCGCCGGGGCCATCGATCTGCGGCAATGGCTCGCGCTCGAACAACCAATGCTAACGAATGTGGCGCACCTGCTGACGCTCCTCGCGCTCTTCTTTGCGTCGGCCCAGGCTTTTAATTCTGTCTTGCCGGAAAGCGGGCTGCTGCATTGGATGTTCTCTTTCTTTTTTCTTTGGACGCTGTGGACCAATCAGTTTTCGGCGTTCGACGCGCGGCGTTTATTAAGAAGCCTGATTGTTCTGTTCGCTACGGCCTTCGTGCTCAAACACCTGCTCGTGTCCGGGCTCTACGCTCCCGAAGGAGGTTGGTATAAGAGAATTGCCGCCGCGCTGCTGCAGGGCGTCGCCATCGACGTCCCGGCGTTTGCGCCTATCACCGGATATGTTTCCTTCTTCGCGCTGGCACTCTATGTCGCGGGTTTGCTGCTCATAGCGCCAGCTCCCATACGGCGAGCGTCCTCTAATGACAAGCTTGCTGTCAGGGAAGATGCGCTCTCTGAGTCTGGGGATTTGGTTGAGTGAGACTGCCGGCTCTTGGCGTTGCGCCCGAAGGGCTGTAGCCAAGCGTTAAGGGTCGATCGAGGTGTAAAGATTCCGATCCTACCTTTACTTAGCTCACCACGAACAGAACCGGCACAGTGGGATCGTCGAGGGTTGCCATTAGCTTTTCGAGGGAAGCCATCCTGAGGCCGTGCTTACGGGCGACGTGAAGCAGGTAGGGCGTCTGTCCACTGGCGATGGCCCTGCATTGCTCTAAGTTCAAGGTCTGTGAACGGCGCATCATCGCTGATGAAATGATGTCCATCAGTTTCCGTGAACTCGCAACTTCCCAAGTGCCTCTGCCATTGTGAGTCGCGGCTGTTGTAGTTCGCCGCGATCGTTCTTCATTGGACGCGTGGCGAACCGCAGGAATCCGCCTTGCACGGTAGGTGTGGTATAGAATCGCTTGAGCGATTCGACGAAGCGGCGTCCTTGCAAGTGATTAACGTGGTCGGCGAAGACAGACGCGATGATCACGTTGACATCCAGCAACGCCTCAGTCGGAATCGAGGGCATCGTCGATCTCTTCCTGGGTGATAGGATTTCCCGTGGGATCTACGAGTAGTAAGTGTCGTTTGGATTCTTGCTTCCTTTGGAGGCGCTCCGCGAGACGGCGCAACAACTCCTTCTGCTGAGTTACCGGCAGCGCGTCTACGGCAGCTTCGATTTCAGGGAGCGTGTCCATGAGCAAAGGCTAGCATTGGCAGGGTGGAGACTTCAAGGGTTTGGAATTCACGATGATTCATTGAATCGTACTATGGTGAAAGAACTTGAATAGTTGCAATCAAAATAGGGTTCGATAGAATGCTCGGTCAAGGCAAATTCATATGGTGAGAGAAATGATGTCAGATCGTATGACGACAACTTACAGCCGTTGAAGTCTGTGGAATATGAGAAAATATGCTGGAGTTTCCGAGTAATGTTCGGCTTGTGTACAGTTGAGGATTACAACAGCAAGTGGTGGGCTTGGAAAGATCCGTTTTAGTTCGGCTTTGTTGACCGCAATGCGGGACATTCCCGACAGGACTCGACCTCTATATAGTGGCGATGGCTGAAGAAACTAATCATGACGCAACTCAGAACCCTTTACCCTGCAATCGCACCCTACGACACCGGCCGTCTGAAAGTCTCAGACCTACACGAAATCCATTACGAGCAGTGCGGCAATCCGAAAGGTAAGCCGGTTGTCTTTCTGCACGGTGGACCGGGTGGGGGGATCGTGCCGGAGTACCGGCAGTTTCATGATCCGAACGCTTACCGCATCGTGCTGTTCGATCAACGTGGCTCGGGGCAGAGTACGCCGTACGCTTCGATTGAAGAGAACACTACCTGGGATCTGGTGGCGGACATTGAGAAGCTGCGCGAGCATCTGGGAATCGACAACTGGCAGGTGTTCGGCGGATCGTGGGGCAGCACTTTGTCACTCGCTTATGCTGAGCAGCATCCCGCGCGCGCGACTGAACTGGTGCTGCGCGGGATCTTTCTTTGCCGGCCAAGAGAGATCAAGTGGTTCTATCAGGACGGATGCAGTTGGATCTTCGCCGATGTTTGGGAAGAGTTCCTGAAGGTCATTCCCGAAGCTGAGCGCGATGACATGGTGAGCGCTTACTATCGCCGTCTGACCAGCGATGATCGAAACGTTCAAGTCGAAGCCGCGCGCGCCTGGAGCATCTGGGAAGGCAGCACTTCAAGGCTCTTCTTTGATTACAAATCGATCGAGAAGTTCGCCGACCCGGAGTTCGCGCTGGCCTTTGCGCGGATTGAATGTCACTACTTCATGAACAACTGTTTCTTTCCGACGGAGAATTACCTGATCGAGAACGTAGGAAAGATTCGTCACATTCCCGGCGTGATCGTGCAGGGGCGTTACGATGTGGTTTGTCCGATGACGAGTGCCTGGGACCTGCATCGCGCCTGGCCCGAAGCGGAACTCCTGATTACGCCGGACGCGGGCCACTCGATCATGGAGCCGGGGAATACCAGCGCGCTGGTCGAAGCGACGGACAAGTTTCGGTAGGCTTCCGTGTAAACCCTTAGTGTCCTCGTGTCTTTATGGTGAATTCTTGGCAAGTTTGATTCACCACAAAGACACCAAGGCACTAAGACGGGCGAAGAAAACCGTTCAAATCCGGCAAGGGACTGAGAAGCCTTCGCGCCGGCACAATTTTGACACTTTCCTCCGGCCTCGCGTAATATCACGAACGATCATGAACGCGCGCGTGCTAGTCTTAAATGCTTCCTTCGAGCCAATCAACGTGTGCACCGAACGGCGCGCGGTGGTGATGATCTTTAAAGGCGTGGCGCGCATGGAAGAACACAACGGTCACATGCTGCATTCGCAAAAATTCACTTTGCACGCGCCCTCGGTAATCCGCCTGACTGAGTATCGTCATATTCCGTTCGAACGCCGCTCACTCTCGCGTAAGAACATCCTGCTCCGCGACCACTCCTGCTGCCAGTACTGCGGCAAACAATTCGCGCCGTCTGAGCTGACTCTGGACCACATCGTGCCGCGGTCGCGCGGCGGAGAGTCCGCCTGGGACAATCTGGTTGCTTGTTGCAAACGATGTAATCACCGCAAGGGCAACCGCACGCCGGAAGAATCGGGAATGAACCTTTTGCGCCGGCCGCGCGCGTTTTCGCTGCACGTCAATCGCCAGATCATGCGCTATCTGGGTCGAGCCGACGAAACCTGGCGCAAGTATCTATTCTACGAGTCGGACGGCGGCAGCGATTTGTGCGTCCACGCATAAGACTGTCGTCGGAAGATAGAAGGAGAATTCTATGAACGTGCTGCTGTTCGCACTGGAAAGTCCTACCATCATAATTTTGGTCGTCGCGGCGATCTTTTTGCTGTTTGGCGGCAGCAAGCTGCCACAATTGGCCAAGGCGCTGGGCCAGAGCAAGAAGGCGTTCAAGGATGGAATGGACGAAGCCGATCGGGATGACAGACTTAAACCGGACTCGCAATCAAAGCTGGATGCAGTCGATGACGAGGCGTTGTTTGAAGAAGCCCGCCGCCGCGCTCAACAAAGACAGGTTGAGGAGAGCAGAAAGATTGAGCGTTAAGACAACGAATACCGCAAGTCTAATACTCGGTGACAGCAGAAAAGCGATCCACGAACTCACACAAACCGATTCGTGTGGTTTGGTGGATCGTATTGCTGCCCGCATCAGGAGCTACTAGCACCACCAATAACTAAATCACACTTGCAGCCTGCGGATCATGCTGGTTCGGCCCGCCTCACTGCACCTCGACCTTCTTACCCACGATCAGTGTGGCTTTTAAGGTTAATGAAAAGACACCGTCGTGTCGTTCCTCGTCGATGATCTTAGTTAGCTCCTGGATAACCCGGTCCTGATCGCCCGCGGGCACACGCTGAAACCAGTTCGGTAATAGAAAATCTGCAATCATCGGTGAAGCCAGGAATTGTTCGCCTGAGTCGAAATCGAATTCTTCGACTGCCGTTGTTGAAGTCACGCTCTCCAAATCCATCTGATCGGCCCAGCTTTCGGCGACGGCAATAGTGGGCAATTCATTGATCAAATTCTCGACCGCCGCGCTGTGGTCTCCCAATCCAGCGCGAGTTAATGCTTCCCAATAGATCGAGAATACTTCGCCGAAACTCGCCGCGGTGGGAAACCACACCGCTACCCTGCCTCCCGGCTTAACGACGCGCACCATCTCCGCCAACATCCCCCTTAATTTAACAGGTGGTGTCAGCGAGGCGTCGCCGAGAACAAGATCGAACTCGTTGTCAGCAAACGACAGCGCCTGGGGATCTTCACGTTGGAACTCGGCTTCCTGATGCAGTGCGATCGCCTTGGCCTGCGCAATTTCCAGGCACTCGGAGTTCTCATCGACGCACAACAGGCTAAGATCTTCGTCTCGTTCCTTTAGCGCCAGGGCGTGTCCGCCCGTTCCGGCCGCGACATACAGCGCGCGGCCCTTCTTAGGTAACTCGACATGCTCGTCGACCAACGCCGCAAATCGCTCGGCCCAGTCCGTGCCGATGTAAAGATCGTAAAGGAAGGCCAATTCCTTTTGTGATTTAGTTTCCATAAGAGTCTTCATGACAGAGAAGTCTTCACTCCGATAGGGGTGAAATGCCATTCCTTATTCACGCCTTCGTTCCCCCTGTGCCTTTATCATCCGGATAATAAACCTTTCCTTTCAACTTCTCCGGCAGACATGACATCTCCTCCTTCGCTTCGGCATCGCTGTGAACATAACGATAGTCCTTGCCATAGCCAAGGTTTTTCATCAGCGGCGTAGCGGCGTTTCTGAGGTGCAGTGGCACCGGCTCGCGTGCTGTTTCGGTCGCATCGCCCCGTGCCGCCGAGTAAGCGCGGAGGACGGCGTTTGATTTCGGCGCGCGCGCCAGATAGATAGTCGCCTGCGCGAGCGGAAAGAGCGCCTCGGGCAAGCCGATTAGTTTCGTGATCTCAGCTGCCGCGGCGGCCTGGACCATGGCCTGGGGATCGGCAAGGCCGATATCTTCCGACGCCAAGATGCAAAGTCGCCGCACGATGAAGATCGGATCGGCCCCGCCTTCGATCATGCGCGCCAGCCAGTAGAGCGCCGCATTCACGTCAGAGTTACGCAGTGATTTGATCAATGCCGAGGCCAGGTTGTAATGCTCTTCGCCGCCTTTGTCGTATGCAAACTGCGCGCGACCTAAGGCTTCAATCAGGGTATCTCCGGCGATTGATCTGACGCCGAGTTCATTCGGCTGCGTCGCGCCGACGGCGGCGTCCAATGCCGCTAAAGCCATGCGCGCGTCACCTCCCGCTGAATGCCCCAGACGCGTAATCAGCTCATCAGAAAGTTCGGGATGAAGACTGCCCAGGCCGCGCTCTTCGTCAGTCAGCGCCCGGCGCAGGATAGTTTCCACTTCCTTTTCGTCAAGCGGATTAAGCACGAGGACGCGACTGCGCGAGAGCAAAGCGCTGGTGACTTCAAACGAGGGGTTTTCAGTGGTAGCGCCGATCAGGGTAACGGTTCCGTTTTCGACCGCGGGTAGGAGCGCGTCCTGCTGCGCCTTATTGAAGCGATGGATCTCATCGATGAAGAGAATCGTGCGCCGCCGTCGTTGACGATCCAGGCGGGCTTCGGCAATAGCGGCCCGGAGATCTTTAACGCCGGAGAAGACCGCTGACAGGGCCACGAACCGGGCGTCGGTTTGCTCTGCCAACAACCGCGCCAGAGTTGTCTTGCCGGTGCCGGGCGGACCCCACAGAATCATCGAGGGTAGCGTCCCACCGCTTTCGATCAAACGCCGCAGAACTCGACCCTGTCCCACCAGATGTTCCTGCCCGACAAATTCGCTCAGGGTACGCGGACGCATTCGATCAGCCAAAGGCGCCGCTGTCGTGGCAGCCGCGTTCGCGCCTTCGAGCTCAGACATTTCCGGAAACAGAGTTGTCGCGCCTCGATCCTGCATTCTTTTTTGTCAGCGTACCACAGACTGATAGTAGCGGCACCTCCTTCGATTTCGATAGCAGAGTACCGAATCACCCTTAACCCGCGAAATTCTCTGACAGGGTTCAGACCATTCGACGAGATGTCAGTTGGTTGGGTGACCTTGGTTTCGTGCTTTGTTTTCCGCTTGAATAAGAAGGATCCACGAAATCACCCGAAGCTGCACGAAAAATCATCTCCTATTTCGTGTGATTTCGTGGATCGCTTTACGCGGCGAGGAGAAAGCCCTCAATATGTACGCCTACCGAAATTTGGTTTGGTAGAAGTGATAGCGGATAATGCAGCGCAGTCGATTCACCACCGGGAGGTTCCGATAATGGCAGAATTCAATTCAATTTCGCG
>JAWWPL010000017.1:0-5170 GCA_033850605.1 Blastocatellia bacterium
CCGGTGACGGCGCCAACCATCGGCGTCAATGAGGCGCTGATTAATTCCAATGCCGACTGTCAGCGCCTCGCCTTGATCAACTTCATCAAGGGCACCAGGAACCAGGATGAAGGGTTAACGGTAAAGCATCCGATCAAGAACTATGCGATGCTTTTAAAGACTGACTTCAATCTGAACAGCTCGAACCAACTGGGAATCTCTTACAACTTCGATTATTCGAAGAACACCAACCAGACGTTCGACGTTGCTACCTATGGCAACTCTGCAAACGGTATCGAGGGTCCGTCGAAGATTAATAACCTCAACATGAATCTGTTTACGACGTTCTCGGCCACGAAATTAAACGAAGCGCACTTTTCCTATACTCGCGAGCTGCGCCCGCGAGCTGCCGTCGCTTCCAACGTGCCGGCAGATACAGCCATGGGCTTTGCGACCACCTTCCGGTTTGGCGCGCCGTTTTTCCTGCAACCAACCGTCGATGAACTGCTCTGGCGCACTCATTTGAAAGACAGTCTTTCGATCGTTTCCGGCAAACACAATTTCAAAGTGGGCGGCGAATGGTTGCACACGCTCAATAACCAAACCTTTCGCGGCTTCTTCACTGGCCGTTATTTATTCGACAGCGTGACGGGCTTTCTGCGTTACGCCTCGGCTGCTGCCACCAATGGGTTCGGGCCCAACGTCGGTGAATGCCTGACTCCCGGGTTCGCGTTCACTGGTTGGATTACTCAAGGGGCTCCCTTTAACCAAACATGTCCCGCGGGCAGTAGTGTCGGCGGTCCTCTACTGCTTTATTTACAGAACGGGATACCTACGGGGATAGCCGGAGTTCCGCCGCCGGGACAGAACAGCTCCAAGAATGAAGACCTTGGTCTGTTTGTGCAGGACAAGTGGCAGATCCGGCCCAACTTCACTTTGAACTATGGTCTGCGCTGGGAAGCGCAAATCTTTCCCAAGGTGCTTGTGCCTCCTTCACAAACGGTCTACGCGCCTTTGTTAAGCAATCCGAACTTTTATTCGGATGGCACGTTGCATAGTCCAAAGAAGGAATTCCAACCACGCGTCGGCTTTGCCTGGGATCTTTCAAAGAAGAGCACCTCAGTGCTGCGAGCCAGCTATGGCATTTATTATGGCCGTCAGAACATGCTGTCACAGGTCGGATCGATTACGGATAATGGCGTCCAGCAATTCGGCATTGCCTGCGGATCGTCCTTCGGCTGTGGCGGCCGGCCGATGCCGACCTGGCCCTTTACTGTATCGGTGCCGCCTTCCGGCGGGCTGCCGTCGTTCGCGTCGATTCGCGTATTCAGTAAGAACTATGCGAACCCTCGTATCTATACGACGAACGTGCAGTTTGAGCAGCAGGTCGCTTCGGACTTTTCCGTGTACTTTGACTTCACGCATTCACAGGGCGTGCATCTCACGCGGTTCGTCAATCTGAACCGAGTGGGTTTGTTTCCCGGGTTTGGCGATGTGTTTGTTACCACTGCGGTCGGTAAATCGCTCTACAACGGTTTTACCGCGGGGGCGCGAAAGCGTATGAGCAAGCGTTATCAATTCGAATTGAACTATGTGCTGTCGAAGGATATGGATGATGATTCGAATGAACGCGATCCGTTTACCGATCGCTCGTTCAATCCGCTTAACCTTAGTCTTGACTATGCTGTCTCGGATCGTGATATCCGGCATAAGTTCAACTTCTACACCTTTGTGCAAATGGGTTGGGGGATCGAGGGTAACTTCCGAGTCCAGGCTCGTGGAGCGCAACCCATAACACCCGCGACCGGGCGAACGGCAACCAATCGCAACGCCGACCGCAAGGACAACGCGTACTTCTCGTTCGATTGGCGCATCCAGCGGCCGTTCAAATTTGGCGATCGCTATGCGCTTATACCGATCGTCGAGATGTTCAATACATCCAACAGCAAGAACAACATCAACCCGCTCAGCACGCCGGGGCTTTTCAACTTTGACGGTTTTCTGCGTCAGGGCGTAGGCGATCCCAGACAGTTACAGTTGGCGGTGAAGTTTACTTTCTAGCTGTGAATCAGTTGAGTGAGTGACAAAGAAGCAAGGCGCAGAGGCATTAGGTCCCTGCGCCTTGCTTTTCTATTTACGGGTTTAGAAGCGGGCTACCGCCCGCTTAGTCGGGCAGTAACAGTTTGCAGATAACCTAATGGACGACATCAGAAAACAGATCGAAGAGATAGTCGAGCGCGAGACCCGAGCATGGAACACACAAGACGTCACCCTCTTGCTGACTGTCTTTCATCACGATATGGTCTGGCCCTGGCCGCGCACTCCCCACTCCCACGATCCGATTGATTGGGTGATTGATTGGGGCAGATACAACTATGAACGGTGGCGGAGTGGCTGGCAGGAATTGTTCGACACCCATCGCCTCGCGCGCAACGATCGGGCAATCAGGAAAATTGAAATCTCAAACGAAGGCGACGGCGCCTTCGCCGTGGTTGATATAGACACGTTGTGGATTGACACGGCCGGCAACGAAAATCACTGGCAAGGTCGCGTCTGTAAGGTCTACTCAAAGATGGGCGGCGAGTGGAAAATGACTATGCAAACCGGCGTGCTCGACTACTCCGACTTCCGCTCATGACCGGAAGGGAGCGCGTAAAAGGAGCAAGGACATCCTTGTCCGCCAGCGGGCGCAGCCCGCTCTAATCTAACGAGAGACGCGCCTCCGAATGCATTCAGGCGGACAGGATGTCCGCGCTCCCTGTGGGCTCTACCTCGGCTCAGAATTAACTTAGATTTCTCCTGCAGTTCACCTCCGCTTAACACGTGTGCGTTATAAACCTCTTGAAACTCCTGGTAGACAACTGTTAACCGCGAAGGCAAATCCAACTGGATGGCAATGCCTTTAAACCAAGAGGTCTTTATGCGAGCAGAACAAATACCTTTTCCGTTTCGCGTCAAGCAATCGAAACGAAGCGATAGTCCGAGCGCCCAGCTGGTGGGCCGTTCGTATGTCGACGGTCACGCGACCATAACTGTCATCAGTGTGTGTCTGGACGACGACAAGCGGGTGATGGTTGAGCGCGACGTTGACGGCCGCATCTGGTCAATGCCCGCATGGCTGATGCGTTTGATCTTTCTCGAAACGAAAGAAAAGCGAGCCGCCTAGCAATTGGCTGCTGGGGTAATTGGGTGTTGCTACCAGTCGGGTCGTGATTCGGGGCACTAGCCCGACCGTCAGGAAGGGCTCAATTAACACACTTCGGAGCCCCGGAAATTAGCAACACACTCTTACGCAACTACCAGCAATTGACGCAGAGTCGAGGAAAGAACATGACATATCTAATGATTGAAGACGCTCTCTCTGATGCGGAAGAGCTGGCGCAAAAAACCGGTCTTACGGTCAAATGCAGTTGGTGCGGAGAGATCATCCAGCTTGACGGCAAGGAGCTGGCGCTGGCGATGTGTCAGGCTTGTTATGATGGGATGCTGGCGGAGTTTTTGCGGGCACAGCAGATGTCCCGGCCAGACAGCAATGCGAGCGATCGCTGATGCAAATTCCGGATAGTGGTACAGTTTGACTCCCTCTCCCTTTGGGAGAGGGTTGGGGGTGAGGGCCTGAGCGCAAACTGCAACCACAACGTTGCTGCGGGCTTCAGCCCGCAATCCGTTTAGGAATTCTTCACAAGCATCAACAGCATTGAAGAATTGACTAGTGTCTCCTCTCGAAAACGGGCTAAAGCCCGGTGAATTATTCCGCGCCTTGCCGCACTAAGCCCTCACCCCGGCCCTCTCCCAAAGGGAGAGGGAGGCAAACTGTACCACTAGCAAATTCCGTTATGTTGATCGACGTCTCATTGCTGAGTGTTATTCTCCCAGGAGCAATGACTTTCGAGATTGGCGGTTGGCGATAGACTCAGCCCGACCGATAAAGGTCGTCAATCACCTTCCCATACCGCGCATCGATGACGTTGCGCTTAACTTTCAAAGTCGGAGTCATCTCACCACTGTCGATCGAGAATTCCTCGGGCAGGAGGGCGACGCGGCGCACGCGCTCATAGTCAGCCAGATGCGCAGTGATTGTCGTCACGTCTTTCTGGACCATCTTCACCGCGCTGGTTTGCGCGCTCAATTCAGCATGAGTCTCGGCGACCGTTTCGCCTGCGGCGCGTAAAGAAGTCTTCAAAGCCTCCCAGTCGGGCACGATCAGGGCAACGGGATATTTGCGGCTGGTGCCGACGACGACGACCTGGTTAATGAACTCACTCTGTTTCAAAAGACTTTCGATCTGTTGCGGCGCGATGTACTTGCCGTTCGAGAGCTTGAACAGATCTTTCTTGCGATCAGTCAGGAACAGGTGGCCGTCTTCATCGATATGGCCGACGTCTCCGGTCGCGAACCACCCGTCATTCATCACCGCCAGAGTTGAATCGGGATGGCCGTAATAACCGCGCATTACGTTCGGTCCGCGGATCAGCATCTCGCCGTCTTCGGCGATGACCACTTCAATGCCGTCGAATGGTTTCCCGATCGAACCGACGCGATTGTCGTCAGGACGATTGGCCGCCACGATGCAGGTTTCGGTCATGCCATAGCCCTGCAAAATATTTATGCCCGCCCCCAGAAACGAATACGAAAGCGTGGGCGAAAGCGGCGCGCCGCCGGAAACAAAGTAACGCAGGCGCCCGCCGACGCCCTCCCGCCACTTGGTAAACACCAGCCGGTCGGCGATCGCATGTCGCAACTTGAGCGCTACCGGAACGCGCTGTCCCTTGTCCTTCAATTCAGCATAGCGCTGTCCGATCGCGAGCGATCGCGCGAAGATCTTGCTCTGCACGCCTCCGGCCGACATGCCTTTCTTCATAATCCGGTGATAGACCTTTTCGAACAGCCGCGGCACGGCAGTCATAATCGTGGGGCGCACTTCGCGCAGATACTCGCCGACCTGCTCGATCGACGCGGCATAATTGACCGAGACACCCATATAGCAGAAGACATAAAAAACCGTGCGCTCGAAGATGTGCGACAGAGGCAAGACCGAAAGCGAAACGTCCGTCGGCACGATCGGCAAACCGCCGGTAATCGAGAGTACGTTGGAAACAAAGTTATCGTGCGTCAGCATGACGCCCTTGGGCTCACCGGTCGTTCCGGACGTATAGATGATGGTCGCCAGATCTTCACTGCGGCCGCGAGC
>JAWWPL010000061.1:0-9079 GCA_033850605.1 Blastocatellia bacterium
CTCCCTCACGGTCGGGCTTCTGTCACGTCTCTAATCCTCAGCCGCAGCTCAAACCTCGCGCCCTCGCCATTTTGTGATGGTACGAGCCGCGCGGTGCCACCCGCCTCTTCCATACGCTTGCGCACGATCGCCAAACCCAGGCCCGTGCCCCGTTGTCTGGTGGTAAAGAATGGCTCCCAAATCTTTGTCTGCATCTCGGAGGCAATGCCCGGACCGCTATCGGAAACCAGGAAAACGACCTCGTGCTTCTCGGCAACGGATTCTATAGTTACCTTCCCGCCCTTGGGTGTTGACTGCAAGGCATTGAGTACCAGATTTGATAGCGCGTCGCGAATCGCGGCGGTCTGCACGCCATCCAACTCTGATTCTGCGTCGGCGTGACATTGTAGTGTGATATTACGATCGCCTGCTTCAGCGCGAAAGAGACTGTTTACGCTCCGCAATAACTCATCGGCGCGGCAGGGCGGAGCGGCTGGCGGCTGCTTGCTCGCGAAACTCAGCAATTGCGTTACGCTCTTGTTCAACCGGTCAGTCTCACCAACAATCAAACTCAGATCGCGCGCGTGCCGGCTGTTCATACCTTCGTCCTCGCTCATCACCTGAGCAATTGACTTGATCGCCGACAGCGGATTCTTCACTTCGTGAGCGACGGTGGCAGCCATTTGACCCAGTGCCGCCAGGCGCTCGCCCGCGGCCACTTTCCGCTCCAGCCGCAGGTTCTCTTCCGCCAGACGACAGTCTTCGATGGCGATCGCGACCTGACCAGCGAGAACTTCAAGCACGGCACGCACATCGGGGCTCAACGCTTTGGGCGAAGCTTCAATCAAAAGTAGTCCGGCATCTCGATCCTCGCGCCGCAACACATAAGCGACGTTGTATTTCTGCTCTCCGAAAGTCACATCGTCCTCCAGCTCGGACACACCTAAGTCCGCGGCTCTGCTCAGGAGGCTTTCTGTCCAACGCGCCTCATCTGTATACCCTTGCTGTGGATCATCGTTACTTTGTCGCAGGACAATCTTCACCCGCCGGAGCGAAAGCGCGGTGGCGGTTTGCGACTCAATGACGGCCACTAACTCGGGGAGCCTTCGGTACCGGCCGGCGTGAGCGCCGACGTTTGCTACTACTTCGCGATAGAGGGCCGTCTCGCGCTCAAACAGTGCGCGAAATCGCTTCTCCAACCAGCCGCGCAGAGGCGCGGCCAGCAGAGTCAACGCCAGAATCAAAACTGCTTCGATTACGCCCGCGCGCAGACCGTATCGCGCGTTGGCCCAGTCGCTCAGGCGCCGGATACCGTAAAGGTAAACGGCGAGTATCATCGCGGCGAAGGTCGCGACAATCAAACTTTCTTTGATGATTAGCTCGAGGAAGCGATAGCGATAAATGTAATAAGCCAGCAAAGCTGAAGGCAGCAGCGATCCCAGATTGGCAAGGGCCTGAAGATACTGACCGGCTGCAGTTCCCTTGCCCAAGCCGAAACCCAGCGCAGCCATGATCAAAACGGCAATCGCAATGAACGAGCCCGCCAACGTGCGCAGAATGCGGCGCTCACTCGGCGAAGGAGCGCCGCGCGCGACCAACAGCTCAGTTATCGCCACGACTGCCAGTGAGTAAACAATCCAGACCGCGAACGGAAGGACGAACGGGGACAGCTTCGCAATCATCGGTTGGTAGGGTCCCATCCAGATGCGCGGCACGGTGACGATCAGGAACAGGCAAGGGATGTAGGAAAGATATACTCGAATGCGCTCAGTCTGCGTTAGCGGGCGCGACTGAGCGCTGGCCCACAAGTGTATATGAGCGTGCAGGAGGAGGGAGTAGCAAAACGTAATACTGATGACGGCCACCGAATCGGCAGCACGAAGGACATTGGCTGAGTGCTCAAGGTCAAGACCGAGCAAGCTGCGCAGCGTAATCACCAGATTGCTCGCGTGCCAGCCGGCCATGCACCAGCCCAGGCTCAGGAGCACACGTTGAATGGGCACCATTCCCAGATGCTGCTTGAGCAGGAGATAGCCCATCCACAACGGCAGCACCGCGCCGAGACTGTAACCAATCAGTTGGAGAGCTTCGAGCAGGGTCACGCGGAGAGGATATCAGGACTGAGCACGGAAGCGAGAGCGATAGCCGGCTTTAATCGGGTGTTCCTCCGGCAGAGGTGTTTAGAGTACCGACTTTAGTCGGGCTTTAATTGAGCGACGTAAGATCCAACTAAAGTTGGTACTCTAAACGCCATGAAATCAAACGGCTATCCAATTGTCCTACCGGCCGAAAAACGCGGGATCCATTAAGTACCAGTTAATCAATCCCGCGAGCATCCCAATTACTAACACCGCCAACACGATAATCTTTTCCCGGGTTGTGGTCGGCTTTCCCGACATCGAGGGAAATATTAAGAGAAAGAAACCGCCGACTCCGACAACCGGGCTAAACGCTGCCAGCTTCATTGAGTAGCGGCCTTCAGTTCGTAGTTGGTACCAGCCGAGATAGATGAGACCGATTGAGAGAAGAATCAATATTATTGCAAAGATGCGCGCTTTGATATGACGCATATGAGTTTTCTCCAGCTCTGAGTCTGACGATCGCGGTCAACCTTCAACCAGAATGCGGAGCTAAGCGATAGGTCGCGCCAAATGAAATTAACGGCCACGTCCGGTTCAGAACCCGGAGCGGTAGCGACGGGGTCCAGCCAGCCAACCGAGTGGGTCGAGGTGGTGCTGCCATCTGTACCGAACATCGACCCAACACATGTTACGTTGCGGTCTCGTATGGCAATGTTACCTGACGGTAACCTCCAGTGTGTACGTAGGGTTCCTCGGTTTACCTTCCCGATTGTTGATGAGAATGATCTTGTAGTCGCCGGAGGTTTCCAGGTCACCTTCCCAATCGTAGACGCCCAGCGCATCATCTGGATTCTCATCGTGCGGGCCGTAGATTGAAAGCTCAACTCCCTTGTTCGACGAGGTCAGATGAACAGTCATATGTTGCCCGGTTTTGACCCGAAGAACCCACTCATAAATACCCGGTGTGCGCGCCACGCCATGAATAATCGCCGTGGTCCGGCCACGCTGAAATCGCACACGCTGGGTATGAATCGGATAGTTTGCCGGGAATCGTTGAGCAGGGACACCGATGGCAGTGCCGCAAGATGAAAGAGAAAGTATCACCAGTAGAGCAAGTGTTTGCATTTGTTTTAGAGGAGTACCAGCTTTCATAGCGGTTGAGTTGAACGTTAACAGAGAATTATACGCACAGGATGTGCCCATCCGCAGAATATTAAGCGACGTCACCATGCTACTCAGAAAAGCGCTACGCTGCCGCGCTAATAATCGGGGAAGACAGCGGGAAGCTCGCGCGCAGGATGGTGCCGGCGCCCGGCGCCGACTCGATGTCGACGCTGCCGCCGGCGAGTTCGGCGCGCTCGGCCATGCCCACCAGCCCCAGACCGGTGCGCGGCCGCTCAACGTGGAAGCCAACCCCGTCATCCCTGACCGTGACCTCGAGGGAAACGTTCTGCGCGGTCAGCGTTACTTCGACGTGACCAGCACGCGCGTGCCGAGCCGCGTTGCTCAAAGCCTCCTGTACGATGCGGTAGCAGGCGGTCTCGATCTCTACCGGTGCCCGCGTGTCGGTCGGCGTGGCAGTGAAACTGGCGCGCACGCCTGCGCGCTCACCGTGGCGCGTCACCAGGTTCCGCAGTGCCTCGACCAAACCAAACTCGTCCAGTATCGACGGGCGGAGCTCGAAGGCAAGCGTCCGCACCTGCTCGATCATCCTCTTAATAATCTGCGTGCTTTCAGGTACGCGCGCTCGCGAAGGGGGCGAGAGCTCTTCCTCGATCGCCTCGAGGTTCAGCGAGATGGCGACGAGCGACTGCCCGAGCTGGTCATGCAACTCGCGGGCGAGCGCTGTGCGCTCGTGCTCCTGTTGCTCCAGGAGACGGCGCGACAGCAACCGGTACCGCTCCTGCGACGCGCGTAAGCTGTCCTGCGACTGCTGCAGCTGCTCGAGGTTCGTCATCATCCAGTCGGCTTCGTGCCGCGGCCAATCGGGCGAGAGGTACTGCTCGGGCGCCACGTAATAGGGATTGCGGCAGATCCGATCGCCGATAACTACGAGCGGGTGAACGATGATCATCTCCCGAAGTGTTTCGGGTGTGAACCGCCGCACATCGAATTGACATAAACCGGCGCAGGCGTGACGTTGCCAGACCCGGTTGAGGTTGAGGCTTGCCTCGAACTCGGCGAGCGCTTTCAGGTCGCCGTCCAGCGCCCAGGACATCTCCCCGACAATCCGGAAGCCGGCATAGCCGGCCTTGCGGGACTCGATGGCGAACTGTTCGATCTTCCCCAGCATGTCCCGCGTCTTGAGCCCCTGCGCGAGCGGCTTCTCGAAGAACGCCAGTCGGCCCTCGCGCATCTCTGAGTCGATGTCCACGCCCGCGGACGCTAGCGCATCGCGGATGCTCTCTCCGCCGTCGTCGACAACACAGACGCAAAGCTCGCCGCGATTGAGGCCGGCGAGGATGTACGAAACGGCGATCGCCACCTCCTCGTCGCGCTGCTCGTACAACGTGCAGACGTGATCAGCGGGACCGATCTGTTCTATTGCTGCACGAACTCTTTCGAAACGATTGACGGGATCCATAGAGTCCTCCCCAAATTGCTCGTACTGGGGGGAGGTCGCGAGGCTGGGCTCAAGATGCGATCAGTATTCTAGCGCATGTCGAAGCGATGAGAATAGCCCGTGGCGCCTTAATTACATCGGATGCGACCCTGAATTCAGGACGAAGCGCTTATATATATCAAGAAAGACTATCGGTTGAATCGGCTTTTACTACCAGTGTTCGTATTCCGTTGTTATCAGTAAGATGGAGTTCAGGCGCGGTGATCACATTCAACTTTCGCATTGAGCAATCAAGTTGAGAAAGACACAACCCGGAGCGGGTAGCGACGGGATCCAGCCACTCAACCAGTGGGTCGCATAGTACGATCGATTGGGAGGTCTTTCTTCATCCTGCACGCTGAGTCTTTGATCCGGTCGCCACCGCTCCCGGTTCTGTATCGAACACGACGCCAATACTGTTCGGTGCGGCGTTCATCCACTCGGGACTCTTATTGATGAAAAGAATAATGTCCCAACGTTTACCTTGTTGTGTATCCGCGATGCATTGAGAGAAGTGTGTTGGATATAGACTAACGGACCCGACATATCCACCGCCATTGAAAAGGATCGCACTTGGATGAACGCGTTCCCCAGAGACGCTGCCTATCACATCTACTTCTAAGCCAGAGTCGTGCAACTTACGTTCTAATAAACCATACAGCTCATCAGTAGTATGCGAGCCGCGGTGGTGAAAGATGTACTGCCATCCGGCAACGAACCGGCCTGGGAAATGACGCGACGCTGTCCTCGAGTGTCTGAGACCTGACGGAGGTGGAATGGTCAGCGTTACATATCTTCGTTGATTAACGAAGTCAAAGCCTTGAAAGAGATCCGCGATATTGAGCTGCCCGCTGGTAAGAATAGATTCGGGTGGGGTCCGTCGAGAAGTTTTTGGGAAGTTCGAAGCTAGCTGCGCCCCACCAGCCACGAAAGTGGCGAGCATCATGGCTAGAGTGATAATGCCGTGCTTCACAGTTCTGACGTTTGCCAAGCTCGCGCTTACTGTCCCGACGTGCTCAACGTGATCTCCGTTCTTCTATTCTTCGCGCGGCTGGCGACGGTTGTATTCGGCGCCACCGGATTCGCTCCGCCCAAGCCACTCGCCTGCATTCGCGTGACATCGACGCCGGCCGCCGCGAACCGCTCAGACAGAACTCTGGCACGGTCCTGGGTCAGTTGTTGCAGCCCGCCCTCCTCGCCGCGGTTGTCGGTGAACGATTCAATCGAGATCTGATAATCGGGATTGTTAGCCAGTAGCGCCCCGATTTGATCAAGCCTGGCGGCAGCGGCCGCCACCAAATTCGTTGAGCGCGGACTTGCCCAAACGGATTCAGCCAGCACCAGCGTCATTCCACGACTGCCTTCGCGCACTGTGCCGAAACGGGCCAACGATTGTTTCAGAGTCTCAGTGGCAGTACGTTGATCGGCGGTGCGTTTCTCTGTCGTGCGGCGTGCGTCCTCGGCTTGCTTCTCACCTTCAAGCCGAGCCAGCCTGACCTTTGCATCCTCAGAATCGGCGCGCACGGTTTGAATCTCTTCACGAAGCCTCGCGATTTCAGTTCGCGCATCGCGCAGTTGCTCGGTGGCGCTAAGCGCATCGCGTTCGGCCAGTTCTCGCGCATGACGCTCTGTGTCCAACTCGGCCTTCAAACGCGAGATCTCCTGGTTGGCAGTCGCCGTGGTGTCTTCGGCATTACGCACCGCGATATCGCGACGCTCAATTTCTTCACGCCGCTCGCGGGCGCTGCGCCGCGCGAGGGCCATCTCTTCAGCTTTGGCGCCGCTGCTGATTGCCTGGCGCGCCAGAATGTCTATCTCTCGCTCAGGCTGATGCATGCGCAGTGCGCTTTCGGCCTGCTGCAGATCGGCCTGAGCGGCGCGCAATTCATTCGGGGCATCGCGCTCGGCTCCCGCGTAACGCGCCAGGTTCACAGCCTGCCGCGCGCCAAGTAACGCCACGGGAATATCGCGAAAGTCAGACTCTGCGATCAGCGGTACATTCGAGTCGCGGAAGTAGTCGCTGGTATTGCCGATGTATTGGATCTTCGCGGTCTCGAGTTGCGCGTCACGCAGCATAACCGGCGAGAGGTTTTCCATTACCACCATGCGGCTGGGTGAATGAACCAGGAAATGCGGTTCAGCGGTGACGACCAAAGCGAACGTCTGCAATGGGGTGGTTACATCAATCTTCGAATCGATTATGCCGCTGCCGCTGCGCTTGATCTCGCCGAGGTTGTCGACGTGGCCGTCCGGCGAGATTGCCCACAGAACGTAAGTTGTGTAGACGCCACCCAGTTCGTACGCGCGCGGCAAGTTGTCGATGTTCAGCTCAACCCGGGTGCCCCTCCGGCCCTGACGTCTCACTTTGGCCGAGCCCTTCAGACGCGGAAGACGGACCGTGCCGTGAAACGGGACCTCGATGGTTTGATCCAGCGGGTAGGTAATCGCAATCGTTGTGCGGCGCGCGTCATTCTGAGCCGGCGCCGCGATGGCGGAAACCAGCACCACGAAGCACGCGAAGGCCATTAATGATTTCAGAGATATGCTCATGCGATAAACTCCCCGCAACTTTGGAATAACGAGCGGACGGCATCGAGCGCCGGCCCGATCTGATTGATGCCAACCACGCGATCATTGTTGCCGAAGGGGGCTAAACTGGCAAGTGAGGAGAATTCAGTTTGGTTGTGGCACCCCCATCTTGCGCGTGATTCACGCGCGAGCCGCCCGTGCCACCATTAATTGAACTTGAGCCAGGCTGACTAACCGTTTAATCTGGTCTGTAATCAAAAAGCCAAGTCAGTCCTGGTATCATTCGAATCATGATCAAAGCCAGATCGTCGGTCGCATTTTTCTTTTTTCTCATCCTCTTCATTGCTGCTATCGGATCATCCTGCGGGCCCCGGCACTCGGCTAACGAAAAGCGGTATCCGATCAAAGGTAAAGTCATAGCCGTGGATACAAACGATCGCACGATTACGATCGCCCACGACGATATCGTCGGCTATATGCCGGCGATGACGATGCCGTTCAAGATCAAGAATGACGCTGATCTACAGATGGTGAAGCCCGGCGATCAGGTAACCGGAACGCTGGTCGTCGACGATTTGTCTTCGTGGGTTGAGATCGCTTCGATTGTCGAAGGGGCGCCTCCAATTTCACAGAACGTGGATGTTCCCGGCGAACCAAAGCCCGGCACCGAAGTTCCTGACTTTGGTCTCGTCAACCAGGATGGCAAACGAATTCACCTGTCACAGTATCGCGGCAAGGCGCTTTTGTTAACCTTCGTCTACACCCGCTGCCCTCAACCTGATCAATGCACTTTGATGAGCAACAATTTCGCGGCGATCGATCAGGCTCTGCAGAAGCAGCCAGAGACTTACGACAAGACGCACCTGCTTACGATCAGCTTTGATCCGGAGTATGACACACCTAAAGTACTTCGCAGCTATGGAGCCTCCCACACTGGCCGCTATTCAGATGAAACCTTTCAGCATTGGGAGTTTGCTTCCGGCACCAAGGACGAAGTAAAAGGCGTCGCCCAGTTTTTCGGTCTGCGGTACTACCACGACACCGAGTCGAATGATGAAGAGGTCATCCATTCGATGCGCACGGCCATCGTTGGCCCTGACGGCAAGGTGTTTAAGTTGTATCGCGGGAACGACTGGAAGCCGGCAGAGATCGTTGTGGACTTGAAGACAATCGAGGGCACTCTCAAACAATAGGGAGTCATCCGTTGTCCCTTGTAGACGGCAAGAGACCTGGCCGGGTTGGACAGACCGTCCTTATCTTTTGTGAACTCAACAAGCTCCCCGCCGGGAACAGGGAGCTTGTTGTGTTTGCGCTTAGGTTAATCTAAGGCACATTTGCACACATCGCGCGCGCCGTTAGTGTTAGGCTTTGGTTGCCATTTCCAAATGCAGCGTTCGCTGCGCTGACACTCCAGACAGTCGATCCACTGTTCGCAGAACTAAAGACCTGCATAAATGCGGAATTAGCGCCACTGCCAACGGGTACGGTAGTAGTGTATCCGCCACCGATTATCTTGAGTCCGATTGGACAAGTTACCGTCGCCATCCCACTCGTTTGCTTCGCCAGCGTCAACGGAGCCCCACTAACGTATTGCAAACCGGAAATTCCTGGTGCTCCCTGAGGTCCTTGTGGTCCCATCGGGCCTGCCGGTCCTTGTGGTCCCTGGGGGCCTTGAGGTCCGGGAGGTCCTGCCGGCCCAGCAGGACATGACGGAGTGTAAGCTTCCAGCGCCGGGCTCAAAGTGCCTGTTGAGTCGAATCCACCGGTTACGTATAGCTTCGAGTTAATTACGCCGCCGTTCAAAAGGGATCTCGCAGTAGGTGCGGCGTCACCCGTGGTCCAGGAGTTTGAAACCGGATCGTATATCTCGACTACGCTGTATACGCTG
>JAWWPL010000062.1:0-4889 GCA_033850605.1 Blastocatellia bacterium
CGCCGCGGCGGACTTTACGAGGCCGCAACGCGCTGACCAGCGCGAGCAGCAGCGGATAGCCGGCATAGGTATAGAAGAGCGCCACGGCGCTCAAGCAAAAGACCATCTCTGCCGACAATTTCAGGATCATGTCATTACCGCGCGGCCTTCGCTGATGATGGCAGCCTTGGCCTTCTTGATCTCTTTGCGTGTCTCGGCAACGACAACTTTCCCGGTTTCCGATTCGTACAGCCGGCGCAAACAGATGGCATAAGCGACCAGGTAATAGACGTACCAGACATAGGCCACCGACAGGAAGAAGCTGGAAATCAGGTAAGCAATGAGCGATGCCTGTAAACCTAAGGCTAAATAATAAAAGCGCGAATGACGCCGCGCCTCGAAGGTTTCGCGGGCTATCTGACCGAGCTTCTTAAGTGGCGTCACAATCAACATCACATAACAAGCGAGTGCCACCATTCCCATTTCCGCAGCCACCTGCGTGTAGGAATTGTGGGTGACCAGTCCCTTATATGACATTTCCGGCTGATAGTTTCCCATGCCAATGCCCAGCAGAGGATGACGGAGCGCAACGTAAATAGATCGGAAGAGTTCTCCCCGTCGCGCGTCCGCGGATCCTTCGGCGTCAAGACTGGGAATGAAGATCGAGAGTAAGCGGCTGCCGTATTTGTCGGGCGCCAGCAAAACTATTAGGGAGGCAAACCCGAGTACCGCGAAAATAATTTCCAAGCGACGCTGACGACCAAGTTTCCATGCGATGAAGAGCAGTACGATAAGCATGCCGATAAAAGCGCCGCGCGAATAAGACAACACGATGGCCGCAATCATCAGGGCAGCACAAGCGCCGTAGACTAGCTTTCGAGCCGCTCCTTTCGAGCCGAGCATTAGAGCTACAGTGATCGGCAGAATCGTAACCAAGTGCAGCGCCATGTCATTGGTGTTACCAAAGATGCCGGTGCCTCTGCCGGCTGCGCGATAACCTTCCACTGTCATCAGGCCCAAACGATAGTCGTTGATGGCTTCAACGCTTAACCAGATGCCGGCGGCCATTGCCAGAAAAATCAAACCCTTAAGCCTGGCCTCAGTCCGCACCACGTTAACAATCACGACAAAGATCACAATGCACCGGATGAAGGTGCCGCTGAACTCAACCCAGCCTTCCTGGCGATTGATTGCGAACGGAACTGAAAGTAATCCGGTCAGACAGAAAAGAAGAACTAGATCTACTTCGCGTGGACGCGCGGTCAAGTTGCCTTCCAATGAAAGCTGGGTCGGTATGAAAAATCCCAGCGTGGCAATACCGACTACTAAGGCTATTGACGCTGTTAACGCCGACGGATAGAACTCGGCCGGACGCGCATAAAGAATTGCCGTAAAGAGAAACAGTGCTGCATATGAGAACACGTGGCCGTGCTTGAGGAAGGTAGCTTTTAGATTTGTCTCTTCAAAACTCGCCTGAGCTTTCGGTTCGTGCGGTTCTTTGCGTCGCCCATTCGCCGAGCCCCGTTCCGGCTTCGCCGGCCACACGTCGACCATTGACGACCCTGACTCGCTCATACTTCTTGATGCTGAACGAGTCACCGGCTGGTAATCAGTTTGTGGTTGTCGCTTCAGCATTTCTGACACTCGACCGCAACCGCCAAAATAAAGAAAAAGCGCAGGGTGCCTGCGCTTCTTCAGATTTGTTCCGCTATCCGCAAGTTCAGACAGTCGCGAATTACACGACGACGCTCTCTTCGTCATCAATCGCCACCAAAGTGCGGACGCGTTCACGCAAGGCCAACTCGAACCAGCGCGCTTCTTCCACCTCGGTGAAAGAGAGTGCGCGGAGTTCCTGCTCAATCCGGCGCCGATAGTCGGACACCAAAGAATCAGAAACGCCCAATGTTGAGGCGACTTCCAATTGCGTCGCATGGTCCGGGCTCAAATAGCAGTGCCACAGGACGCCCAGCATCCGGTTGTACTGCTTAATCTTACCTCTTACATTGCCACGCAGGTTTACCAGGAATTCGTCGACAAAACCGGCGGCTTCCTGCTCGGATTCATGACGCAATAAGCTTTCTTCCGGATTCTCTCGCAGGTCGGCCGGGTCGTAACGGGGGCCATCCGAATCAGGGTCATCACCGCCCAGCGGTACCAGATAAATATCCATCACCGGCAAGCGCGACATAACCAGGCTACGCAGAGTGCGCACGTCGGCCGGTGCATCAATGGCGTCAAGCACCGATACGATTAGATCTTCCAGATCAGAGTTGCTAATTACGATCTGCGCGTCACCAGTACATCCGACCATGCGCGTGTCGCGCTGGCGAACCGGAATCATGTGCGCGCGTTGTTCCAGCTCGTGAGAGCCGCGGCCGGGTTTGTTATCCTGCCACTCGCTCAGTCCATAGACGCGATCTGCCAGGCGACGGTGTTGCTCTTCGGCAGTACCGCTGCTGTCAAAGCGGCGAAAGTTGGCACTGGATTGGATTAGGGTTGAGATGCGGCGCGCGAGTCGGTAACTCTCGGGATGGCGCTTGCGCAATTCCGCCGTCAAGAGGTTCGTTAATTCAATTTGGCCGATCTCACATTCGATCTCAGCATTAGTCATCGCCGTATCCAGGTAATGCTGGAAGCGAGACTTGGTCAGCAACTGCACAAACAGTTCCTGGGTGAGATCGGTGTGGGCGCTCGAAGCTCCTTCTTCAACCAATAACCCGGCGCTGCGGGACGCGCGAACCAGCGGGTGATTGCTGACGATGCGGTGTAGCTCCGCCCACAAACGATTGACGTCAGAGTTGCGCAAGCTTTCAACCCAATGGCCTGCTCTGGCGCTGCGTTCGGCAGAGCGACTCGTACGCGGCACGTCACGAGGCACACTGACGGTGGAATCTGGGGTAGTTTTTTGAGTGATTGATTTCACGAGTTTTCCCGATAAGATGAACGTGGATGCATTAACTAGTTGGCGCTAGTTGGAGTGATTTGAGAATCACCGACATCCGTGGTTGGCTGTATGTCTGGTTTTCAGGTTATTTCGATTGGACCGCTGGAGGTTTTTTTGAGAGGCTCGCTGTTGGCAAAGCTAACCCAGCTGAAGACAAGCGAAGGCGGCTTCATCGAGACGTACAGCTATTCTTTTTACCTTTTCAATCCCGGAAAGACGATGCTCGGCGCCGACTCTTCTCAGCCGGACTAAGCAGGACATGCGGTTCGATGAGGGCTCTGGTACTCTCGGCCTCACCGAGAAGGACGTCAAGGAGTTAATTACCCCTCGATCAACCTACGGGCTATCTTAGCAACAAATTTAAGAATGGGCAACAATTTTTTACACACCGCGCAAACCATTGACTGGCTTGGAGAAGACGGTGCTGATCGAGTGGGAGAACTCTGGAAATCTGAACCCATTGATCCTTTTGTGCTGATAACCCAGAGGTGGGTCAACGGAAATCAATCCATGACTTCGACATTCACTAGTCTGTTTCGCAAGACGGCCGCGTGCCCCACCTCCCGGGCACTGCTCGCGTTTCGCGGCTCGCTTTTGGACACGGAAGGCCTGGCTCAGATTGAGAGTCATTTGGCCTGCTGTGATTTCTGTAGCGCCGAACTTCAATTGCTTTCCCGGTATCGCAGCGAAGTTGAAGAGTATTCGTTCGTCGAGATGCCGGCTCAACTTCGCCGCCTGGCTGAATCGTTGTTGAAGCGAAGAACTGTCCCATTCAAAGGACTGCGGGATTTCGCGGAGCACCAACAGCTTTCCCACTAAGTGACGTCCCGACCTCTATTCGGATTAAGTCCAATCTGTTGTTGATCGAGACCATCCGGAAGCTCGATCGTAAATTGAGTTCCCGCACCGAAGTGCGATTCGACAGTAACCTCCCCGCCGTGGGCTTTCACCAGATGTTTAACGATGGCCAGTCCCAGACCCGTGCCGCCAAGTTCGCGCGAGCGGGCTCGGTCCGCCCGATAGAATCGTTCGAACAACCGATCGAGGTGGTGGGCAGGAATTCCCTCGCCGGTATCCGCGACGCTAATCCGGTCGCCCCGGTCGCGATGGTGTTTGATTGTTACGGAGCCGCCTTCGCGATTGAACTTGATGGCGTTCTCAATCAAATTAGTAAGTATCTGAACCGCCCGATGCGGATCCACAAATACTTTTACGCCAGAGTCGACGAGGTTATGAACGACGACGCTCCGGGCCTCTGCCGCGGCTGATAAACTGGCGACCACATCATCAACCAGTGCTTGCAGCGAAACGCTCTCAGGCCGCACCCTTACGTTTCCGGCTTCAATCGCGCCCAATTCCAGAATGTCATCGATCAGCCGGTGCATGCGCGCTGCATTTCTTTGGATGATCGAAAGAAAGCGCCGATTGTGTTTTTGATCGTCGATCGCGCCGGCTTCAAGCGTCTCGGCCAACGCCATGATCGAGGTTAAGGGCGTTCGTAGCTCGTGCGATACGTTCGATAGAAACTCCTGCCGCACAAGTTCCAAGCGCTCCAGCCGGGTGACGTCAAAAAATACTCCCACCGCGCCGTTCGCACCGCGCCCGTGTTCCGCTCGCAGTGGTACAACTCGCAAATCGAAAACTCGCTTTGTCGGACCGTAAGTTTCAACTTTTACACCGGCCCGCTCTGTGCCGCGCACGGCGTCCAGAAAGGCGTCGTAGATGGCGGGGTTCCTTGTCAATTCGGTCAGACGACGCAGATTGATGGGGCTGTCCACTAGTGAAAACAGATCGCGGGCGGCCCGATTCGAGGCGACCACGCGCATGTCGGCATCGATTACCAACAGGCCTTCGCGCATCTCGTTGACTGTCGCATCGAGGAGATCGGAAGAGAAGTCGAGTGATGCCATTCCCGTCGCACGGCCTTCACGATCAGTCGGAGCAACTACCCGCACCTCGGTCTTCC
>JAWWPL010000067.1:0-15872 GCA_033850605.1 Blastocatellia bacterium
TAGGAACCGTATTTGTCGATCAAATCGAACCCAGCAAAACGAATGGGCGGATTATAGATCATTCGGCGCCGCTCTTGTCGAATTCTTTTGCCCACCAGGGTTCATTCATAAAGCAGATACTTCATCCGCGTGGCGCGAAAGGTGTCCATAGTGCTCGCCCACGATCTTACGATCTCTGCCGCGGAGTCACCGCGTCGCAAACGCTCCAGCGTGTCCGCATTCACCAGCAAACGAGAGTAACTATCGATTTTCCAGTCTGCGGGGAACAAGCTGTGCAGGGCGACTGCGATCTCGACGCCGGTCAGCACAGATTGAAACTGAGCACGATTGATTATCAATAAGTTGATGCCCCCGCACTCTTCATTCTTGAAGACCGAAGACCCGGGCGTGAAGCGAACTGGAATGAAGCGCACGCCGGGAATTCTTCTGGCGTTCAAATGACTCGCCAGTTTCTGCCCGTCCAGCCAGGGCGCACCGACCAGCTCGAATGGCGTGTCGGTTCCTCGTCCCACGGACACGTTAGTCGTTTCCAACAAGCCAACGCCCGGATACAACGCGGCCTCTGCCAGGCTGCGCATGTTGGGCGAAGGATTGATCCAGACGAGACCGGTCGAGTCGAACCACATGGCCCGCCGCCAACCCTCCATCTTGATTACGCGCAAGTCAGCGTTGAGGTGACGCTCGTCGTTATAGAGCCGCGCCAATTCGCCGATGGTCATTCCGTGGCGCACCGGCAAGGTGTAATAGGCCGTGAACGAAAGCTTATCAGGGTCCGCGATGGGTCCTTCGACATCGTTGCCGTTAATCGGATTCGGACGATCAAGGACAAAGACTGGCAGCTTTGCTTTGCCGGCTTCTTCCAGCACGTAACCGAGCGTCGTGATGTAGGTGTAGAAGCGCACGCCGACATCCTGAATGTCATAAACCAGCGCGTCGAGGTCTTTCAATTGTTCAGGCTTGGGACGGCGCGACTCGCCGTAAAGTGAAAAGATCGGCAAACCCGTCTGCTCGTCTTTGGTGTCGGAAACTTTCTCGTCCGCGAGCCCGCGGATGCCGTGCTCAGGCGAAAACAGCGCCGACAGTTTCACGCCCGGCGCCTTAAAAAGAACGTCGATCGTCGATCGCCCGGCGCGATCGCGCCCTGTCTGATTGGTGACCAAACCAATTCGCAAGCCAGCCAGCTGTTTGACGCCATCGCGTTCGAGCACGTCGATTCCTGTTAAGACCTGCGCGTCCGCTGTCGTCTCATTCGCGGCTGCTCGTGCGCTGTTCGAGTTTAAGCGCGCCACGCCGGCGAGAATCTCAGCAGCGGCCTGAGCCGATTCCTCGCGGGCTTTCGTAACAGTCGTATCGATGACTGAACCGGCAACGATTGATGCCACTCGCCCTCGCAGCGGGCCGACGTCGCCCTTTCCGTCCGGATGCACACGATTGCTGAGAAAGATAACAAACGAATCACTGCTGGGATCGATCCACATTGACGTCCCGGTAAAGCCGGTGTGGCCGAATGAGCCGAGCGGAAACAAATCGCCTTTGTTGGTTGAGAAGCTGGTGGCCACGTCCCAGCCCAATGCTCGCGCCGATCCGTTTTCGGCGATTGCCCGCGCGCGGGTCATGGTTGCGACCCCCATCGGACTGAGGATTCTGGCGCCGTTGTAGGTGCCGCCGTTCAAAATCATCTGGCAGAAGATCGCCAAATCATCGGCAGTCGAAAATAACCCGGCGTGCCCGGCGATGCCGCTCATGCGAAACGAAGTAGGATCATGTACCTGGCCCCGCAGCCATTGCTCTCCCTGTGATCCGGCGTTCTCGCCACTATCACCCAGGTAGTTCATCTGGCCGCGCCGCTTTTCAGTCGGTGCAATCCTGGACTTCAGATCCGCCGCGGGATTAAAGCTGGTATCGCGCATGCCGAGCGGCACAAAGATATTCCGGCGGCTGAACTCGTCCAGCGTTTGTTCGCTTACTCGATGCACGACCTCACCCAGAGCAATGTAATTGATGTCGCTATAGACAAAGCGCGCGCCGGGTTGACTGCGCAGCGGTTCGCGATACAGCCTTTTGATTGCTTCGTCATATCCTGTCCAGCGCTCTCGCAAGTCGAAGTCAGGAGCGAAACCGGCAGTGTGGGTCAGCAACTGCTCGAGAGTGATCGCGTCCCGCCCTCCGCCTTTCATTTCGGGAATAAATTGGACTACTGAATCGCTCAGACGCAGTTTGCCTTGCTCTACCAGAATCATGATGCTGGTGGCCGTGGCTACGATCTTGGTTAGACTGGCGAGGTCAAAAATCGTATCCGCTGTCATTGCTTCGCGTTGTGGTTCGATGGCCCGCGCGCCGTAAGCCTTACGCCAGGCGATGCGACCGTGACGCGCGACTAACACCACGGCGCCGGGCAGTTCTTTCTTTTCGATCGAAGCAGTGATGACTTGATCCATTCGAGCCAGGCGTTCGGCAGACATGCCCAAGGTTCCGGGCGTACCGGACGGCAACTGGATCGAAATTGCCTGGTGGGCAAATGTGAGAATTGCGAGACAGAGCAGAATGCGGCAGCGAAGAGGGACAGCAATCATTGTTTGAATAATCTTAGCCGGAGTTGGCGTACTTTGTAATCTTGTATTACCAATCCTTTGTCGCGACGTAAGCCCGATAAGCGGTGTACAGAGTACCGACTTTAGTCGGGTTCTAAATTAGGTTATGACAGACGATGCACTCGTGCGGTAAAGCAACGACGATTATGGCGTCAGTACCGGGAGCGTAAGCGACCGAGTCTTAACACACGACACTTTGCGCGTGACCTGACATTAACCCGGTCGCTACTGCTCCCGGTACTGACCTCATCTTTTCTTACTCGCGGCCAACTGGATCCCGGTGCCGCGAGGATACAGACCCGGCAGTGAAATCGGCAAGCGTCCGGTGATGTCGCTTTGTCCCAGCAACGCCTGAGCGGCGGCTTCCTGCAAGCTCAGCATGTCGCCATACGCCACCAGATAAGTTTGCAGTTTGGGGAAACTGCTCAGCAGGTATGGATTGCCAAAGCTGATTCCGATTAGCGGAGTTTTCCGATCTATTAAGGCCGCTAAAGCGTTCGCGCCTGGCTCGGGCAAACCGACACTGCGAGCCTGACCGGTGCGCACGCGTCCATAGAGGGAGGCGATCACCATGTCCGCGTGGCCGGCGAGGTCGAGGGCCTTTTTCACTTCAGCTGCGGAGGATCGGTCGTCAAGAACAACGGTTACGACCTTTCGACCAGAGCGCGCGAGCGCGGCCACAAACGGTTGCGTGATGTACAAGCGATCATCCCCGTTGGTGATGGCGAGATTGAAGATGGTAGCGTTCGGCGCCAGATTCAAAGGCAGCAAACCTGCATCGTTGCGCACCAGCGTGATCGCGTGTGCCGCGATCTCATTGGACAGTTCCAGGCTTTGCCGGCCTCCGACAATCAGATCGATTTCATCCAAAGGCGTCAGGCGCTGACGCACCAGTCCCAAATCATACTTGGCCGCCAACACTTTTCGGACTGAAACGTCGACGCGCTTTTCAGTCAATCTTCCCTGCTTGACCGCGTTCCTGACTCCGCGAATAGCCGCATCGGCATCGGCCGGTTTCAAAAGTAAATCGGCGCCCGCCTCAAGCGCGCGCACCGAAGCCTCTTCCTGCGTGAAGTAGAGCGTCAGGCCGCTCATGCTCATGGCGTCGGTGACGATTAGTCCTTCGAAACCCAGCTCGTTTCGCAAAATCTTGTTCATCACCGGAGAGAGCGTGGTCGGCATCGTTCCTTTCTCGACTAATATCTCGTCGTCAGTGTCGCTCGCTTTGATCTTAACCTCGCGGGGCAGTGGCGTGATCGCCGTCGGATCGATCAGCGGCAAGCCAATGTGGCCATCCATTACCGCGCCCACGCCGGCATCGACGGCCGCGCGAAAGGGAACCAATTCGACTGAGTTCAAACGCTCGCGGGTGACATCAATCTCCGGCAGGCCGCGGTGCGAATCAGTGGCAGTGTCACCGTGTCCGGGAAAGTGCTTGGCCGTGGCTATCACTCCGCCGCTTTGCGCGCCTTCGACAAATGCCGCGACGAGTTTTGCCACCGACGAAGGGTCCTCGCCATACGAACGCACATTGATCACGGGATTGGCGGCGTTGTTGTTCACGTCGGCAACCGGCGCATAAATCTGCTGAATGCCTAACGCTCTTGCTTCGCGCGCAGTCAACTCGCCCTGCCGCCGCGCGTATTCCGGATTCGCCGTCGCGCCGACCGCCATGTTCCACGGGAAGTTCACCGTGTCGTCGAAGCGCATGCCCGGTCCGGCTTCGAGATCAGAGGAAATCAGCAAAGGGTGTTTTGCCAGTTGCTGCATGCGATTAACCAACATCACCGATTCGTAAACCGGGCCGCGGAAAAGCACGATTCCGCCGACATGATTGTCTACGATCTGATGACGCAGATCTTTGAATGCCGAGCTGTCCTGGTTCAGGTAAGTCGCGTTGAGACCCACCGCGACCAGCTGACCAATCTTTTCGTCGAGCGACATCCGCTTGATTTCTTTGTCGGCCCATTTCAGGGCGTCCGACGATGCCTTGCGAGAGTAAGGCTGCGTCTTGGCGACAGCGGCTGGTTCAGGGCTGGAAGCGGCCAGCTGTGCCGGCTGACTAAACGACGACACAACGAGGGCAGCCGTGATCAGCCTGGCAGCGAACTTTATGAAGGAAGATCTATGAATAGTCATTAATGTATGTTTTCCGGTTTCTCGCTTAGCGGCAGATTCTAGAAGTTTTGAAAAAGTACATCGACGCATGGCGCCGATGTGAATTTAGCCCGGCCTTTCAGAGGGTGTGTCAGAAGCCCGCGCGTGAGCAAGGGCAACGCTCGCCAAGGTCATCCATCGCCGGCAATACAGCAGTTCGCCGCCAGTTTTCTTCAATCAAGAATCATTGCGAGCCTCGCCCTCCCTCACGGTCGGGCTTCTGACTCACCCTCTTCAAGGTCGGGAAAGGGCAACGAAGTCTTGCCCACGCTACGCGTCGAAGGCCCTTGATCAGAGATTCCTTTAGTCTGCGACCCGAGAGTTAACGCGACACTCAATCACAGACTGAAGTCTGTGCCACTAGTATTTTCCGGCATCACGCGCTAACTCATTTTGCTTGTTCTTCGGAGCCGGCGGGAACGCAAAGCTGGCCAGGCCCGCAACGATCAGGACAATGGCGCTGCCGATAAAGACGTACCAGGTCCAGGCGATCTTCGTAAAAAAAGTAATGTAGAGCATGGCGATGATGCTTGCGCCCATACCGATCAAAGCCGGCGGCTCGCTCACGCGCCGCATGAATGTGCCGACCAGAAACACGCCCAGCACCGGACCGTTAATCAACGAAGCAATGGAAAGAGCTTGATCCAGCGCCGAACGATTCCGGTGTCGAACCAACAAAGCGACGGCGATTTGGACGACTCCCCAAAAAAGAGTCAGCACATGTGAAACTTTCAGATAATGCTTGTCGTCGCGATTCGCCCTGAAAGGTTTGTAAAGATCATTCACCGCGGTGGCCGCGATCGAGTTGAGGGAAGACGACATGGCGGCCGCGAAGATGGCTGCGACCACCAGTCCCGACAGCCCGCTGGGCATGTGCTTGGTAATGAAATCCGGAAAGACGCGATCGCCTCCGGAAAAGGGAAACGACGTTACCGTCGCCGCGGCATATCCCGGATCCGAATACGGATGGTAAAACGAGAACAGCAAAACTCCGATGAAGAGAAAGCCCACGAACTGTGCCAGCACGATCGCGCCGCTGGTCAGCAAAGCGGCGGCGGCTTTTTTCGGTTTATCCGTACACAGATAACGCTGGACCAGATATTGGTCGGTGCCGTGCGTGCTCATTGTCAGGAAGCAACCGCCGATAGCGCCGGACCAAAAGGTAAAAGTCTTGGTAGCGTCGAGAGAGAAATCAAACAGGGAAAACTTATTGTGCTGAGTAGCCGTAGCCAGGGCCGTACTCAAACCTCCCTCAATCGAGTTCGTCAAAATCACCGCGGCGGCAACGGCGCCCGCGATGTAAATTCCCAGTTGCACTACTTCCACCCAGATGACTGCTTCCATTCCGCCGAAGTAGGTGAACACGATCATCGCAATGCCAATCAGCACAACCGAGGCGATCGTAATCGTCTCAGCGTTGGCGGTGGGTTGAAACGACGTGTAGACGGCGGCGAGCACAATCGCGGTCAGCAACAGGCGGATGCCATCGGCGATGTTTCGCATGATGACGAAGAGCGACGCCGCGACCATCTTGATCTTTGAACCAAAGCGCCTATCGAGTAGCTGGTAAACCGTCAACAACTCGCCGCGGAAGTACGAAGGTATAAAAAGAATGGCGATTACAATCCGCCCCAGAAGATAGCCGAAAACCAACTGCAAAAACTGAAAGTTCCCCCCGCGCGCGAAGGCAATTCCGGGAACAGAGATGAACGTGATCGTCGAAGTCTCGGTGGCTACGATCGAAAACGCTACCGCCCACCAGGGTACTGAGCGGTCTCCGAGAAAGTAGTCGCGGGTCGTCTGCTGCTTGCGAGCAAACCAACTCCCGAACAGGACGATGCCAATCAGATAACCAAAGATGATTACTAGATCGAGGGTTTTCATTAGGTCGTTGTTTTGACACGCGCATCTTGCGCGTAGTTCACGGTCTCAATTCCGCGTAGTTTGGTGTGATTCGTGGATCGTTTTCTCTACCGACGGAAGGCGATCCACGAAACCACACGAAGAATCACGAAATAGAGACCTGCTTTCTCCATATTAGGAAAGGACTCTAATTGCCTCGGCCACCACCCAGCGTGATTCGCTCAATGCATTCTGAGCAGTTTCGCGATCGCGTCCGGTCTTGCTCATTACCAGAGCCACTCGCAAGTCGCCACCGGCGGCGTCCAGAGTCGCCGCCGCAGACTGGGAATCGAGATCTGCTTCCGCCGCCAGGATCCGTTCCGCCCGGGCGCGCAACTTCACGTTGCGCGTCAGCAAATTCGTCATGCGATTGCCCGTGACGTAACCGAGACGAATCATCGTCGCCGTGGAAATCATATTGAGCACAAGCTTCTGCGCTGTTCCGGCCTTCATACGCGTGGAACCGGCGATCGCTTCCGGACCGACAATCGGAACTATGCTGATCTCTGCCGCCCGGGTGATCAATGATCCAGGCGCCGAGGTGAGCGCAACAGTGAAGGCGCCGAGATTTCGTGCATGCTCTACTGCGCCGACAGTGTAGGGCGTGCGGCCCGACGCCGCCACTCCAACCAGCGCGTCCTGCCCGGTGAAGCCGCGCCGCTCGAGATCGTTAGCGCTGGCCGCGGCATCGTCTTCAGACGCCTCAACCGCGCGATAACAAGCGTCATAGCCGCCCGCGATGACGCCCTGAACCAGGTCAGGCGAAACCCCAAACGTCGGTGGACATTCCGCGGCGTCGAGAACGCCTAGTCTTCCTGATGTGCCCGTGCCTATATAAAAAAGTCGGCCGCCCTGATTCAGGCGGTCAGTTATTCCGTCGACGGCTAGCGCAATCTCCGGCAGCACGTGCGTCACCGCCTGCGCCACGCCGGCGTCTTCCAGGTTAATCAGACGAAGAACCTCCGCGGTTGGTAAAGAACTAATCTGCGCGGTGCGCGGATTCTCCTGCTCAGTTATTGGAGTGGACTCAGGAGCTTCAGGCATGGTCGAGAAGGACAAACAGCGGACGTTACCGAATGTTCACGAATGAAGATACCGAACAACGGCTTTTAGACCGCAACGGGCAACCCTTGCAGATGCTCTTGGGCCAGCCGGCCGGCGGCTAAGGTCGGCGAAAAATGCGGTGCGGCGATAAAGGCTTTCCTGGCGACGCCCGCCAGTTCTTCGCGCAACGGGGCAATCACAAATTCCCCGGCTGAGAAAACTCCTCCGACGAAGGCTACCTGAAAGCGCTCCTGTTCCATTTTGAGTTTGCGAATTACCGTTACCGCTGCCTTACCCAACTCTTTTCCTGCTTCAGTCAGAATGTTCCGGGCCACTGCATCACCGGTCCGCGCCGCTTCGATGACGTATTTGCTAAACCCGGCTATGCGATCGTTGGTTACTGTGGGAGCGTAAATCGCGGTCGCCAAATCGTCCGGCACTGCTACCTGAAAATATTCACAGGCGGCCCGCGTCAATAAGGTCTTTGGCCCGCGCTCATCAGACGCCTGGGCAACTGCTTGCAGGGCGCGTCGCGCGATCCATGAACCGCTTCCTTCATCGCCGGCCACGGGACCCCAGCCCCCGGCAAACACGTGCCTGCCCTGACGGTTAGCGCCCACGCAGATCGATCCCGTTCCGGAAATCACGACGATGCCCGGCGCGCCATCAGTGGCGCCATACAAGGCGATGTCGCCGTCGGTCACTAACTCAATGTTCTTAATTTCCAGCGTTTCGATTAAGACATCGCGCATTCGGGCGCGGATATCTTTGCGCCTGACGCCGGCCAGGCCAATACCGGCCGCCACCAGATCGTCGCGATCGATTACAGCGGCCGCGCAGGCTTTGTCAATCGCATCGCGAATAGCGACGGCGCCGTTGGCAATCCCAACTCGTAACGGATTTGATGGACCTGACGTTCCCTCTCCCAGAACTCGATCGCCATCCAGAATCGCGGCGCGGGTGAGTGTGCCGCCGCCGTCAACTCCCACAACCAGTTTTCGCAGCGGAGCCAGCCGCCGCGTCAGCAGATCGACTGTTGTATGGGTTGTCGTCATTCGATCTTTTCGATGTCTGCCAAAGTTATAAGGGTTTCTATTCTAGGAACGCCCTAGCTATAATGGAAACTAAAAGATCTTATCCACGTAATAATCCACGTTGATGCAGGGCAGGATTATGGACATTAGACAATTGAAGGCATTCGTAGCCATCGCGGAAAGCGGTACTTTCACCGCCGGGGCAGCCAGGGTTCACGTAACACAGGCGGCCATCAGCATGCAGATCCGGCAATTGGAAAATGAGACACGAACCCAACTCTTCATCAGGGCCCCGCGACGCGTGATTCTGACGGAGGCTGGTGAGAAGTTGCTCGAGCGCGCTTATACGATCCTGCGCGAGCATGACGCCGCCATCGAAGAACTGGCTGCGCTGACCGGCGCCCATCGCGGACGACTGCGCATCGGAAGCGCATCGGCCATGGTCAGTGCCGATCCTTTGCCACAGATCCTCAGAGAACTGCGGCGGATACATTCGGGCGTCGAGACCTCAGTTGTTTCAGGCACCAGTGAATCCCTGGTCAAACAAGTTTTGGCAGGCGGTCTTGATGCGGCTTTTGTGTCGTTGCCCGTCGAAGCGCGCGGAGTGCAAACCGAGATCCTGAGTGAGGATTACCTGGTGGCGATTGCTTCACCCAGCCATCAGATGGCAAAACAAAAGATCGTCAGTGCGTACGCGCTCGCCGGTGAGAAGCTAATTTTGGGAGAGCGTGGTGGAAATACTCGCCGATTGATCGATCAATTTTTCGCTCAGGCTGGGGTCACGCTGAAGGTTGCAATGGAATTAAGCCGCCTCTCGGCTATCAAACGCATGGTGGAAGAAGACATGGGCGTCGGTATCGTGCCCCTGCAGTCAGTTGAGGAAGAAGTAGGCAGGGGCAGTCTGGTGCGCTGGTGGATTGAAGGCGCGCAAATCAACTGGCAACTCGGAATCGTGCGCCTGGTCGGCGGCTATGAATCGCCTATCCATCAAAAGTTCTTGCAGCTTTGCCGCGAGCATTTTGCTAAAGCTGCTGCGCCCACCCCATCTCGCCCGAAACAGAAAACCAAGAAGAAAGCTGTCTAATTTGCAAAATGGAGCGCGGATATCCTGTCCGCCTGAGCGCGTAGCGCGAACCCCGTTTTCAAAGTCATTCTCTTCCTAAGGCTGAGCGTGCTTCGCACGCTGGCGGACAGGGTGTCCGCGCTCCATCTGCGCTTAGTTCACCCGCGAGTCTCATTCATCCCGGCAATCAATCTTTCAAGATCGCCTTCATGATTAAAGAAGTGCGTTGCGACACGAATCCCCTGCGGTTTTTCGGTGACGACAACTCCGCGGCGAAAGAGATGCTGCCCTACTTTAGCCGGGTTCTGAACTTCGACCAAGGTTTCCGCTGAACGCGCCACGTCGTTCCGGATAGGCGAGAGGACCCGCCAGCCACTTTCCGCCAGACGCGAAGTTAGCAGTCTATTCAACTCCAGCACGCGCGCTTGAATATTCCCGGCTCCGATCTCGTTCATGAGATCGATCGCAGCTCCCAGAGAGAAAATTCCCGCGAAGTGCGGGCAGCCCAACTCGACACGCGCGGCCGAGTCGTGACGAGGGCGAAACTCATCGTTGCGCATCTCGAATGGGTTCTCCACGCTCAACCAGCCGATGGAACGGGGCAGCGATTGGGCCAGCAGCTCGCGGCTGAGATAAACAAAACCCGATCCGTAGCCGGACAGCAGCCATTTGTGGCCGGTCGCGCACAAAGCGTCTATCTTCATTCGCTTTACATCAATCTCAAACGCGCCCAACGATTGGCTGGCGTTAATAATCAGCGCGTGCCTTCCCTTGATCGTTCCCAATGCTTCCGGATCGACCCGAAAGCCGTTCGAGAATTGCACGTGACTGAGGGCGATAACGCCAGTCTGATGCGTCATCGCTTCTCGAACGCTATCGATCGTTACTTCACCGTCGATCGCCGGCAACAGATGGACCGGAATGCGCCGATGCATCCATGGAAGGGTAGTAACCGGAAACTCCAGTTCGCTGGAGATGACTTCGCCGCGATCTTCCAGCGCATCGACGATCACGTTCATGCCCGACGAGGTGTTAGTTGTGAAAGCGATCTCTTCGGGCTCGGCATTAATAAACCGCGCCACCTTTTGCCTAATCGCCTCGCGATCGGCCAGCCAGCGGTTCCAGTGCACATCGCCGTCGTTCATCATCTTCTCGTAGTAGCCGGCGGCCGCACTCTGCGAAGCACGCGACACCGGCCCGGCGGCCGCGCTGTTTAGATAGGCGAGTTTTTCAGTTACGGGAAATTGTTTGCGAATGTCAGCCCAATTGATCAAATCGCTCATAAGGTTCTGAGTATAGCCCAATGGGCGTCTGACTAAACGGCAGAGGCGCAGCGATTCCCGCGGTGCGTTGTGCGGCACGTGTGGAGCGCGGACATCTTGTCCGCCTGAGCGCATAGCGCGAACCATGTTTTCAAAAGGTATCTCTTCCCAGGTCTGAGCGTGCTTCGCACGCTGGCGGACAGGATGTCCGCGATCCTCCAACTAGACTCAGACGAAGTAGCTAACGTTTTGATTTGTTCGGCCCCTCAAACCACATGGTCGCGAGCGGCGGCAGACAGATCTCAGCCGAATAATCCAAACCGTGCGCCGTCACCTTCTCAGCCTTGATACTCTTCACCACACCAAACCCGCCACCACAATATTTTTCGTCATCGGTATTCAGCAGTTGCTTGTACGTTCCCGCTCGCGGCAGGCCGAGGCGATGGCCTTCGCGAACTACGGGTGAAAAGTTTCCGACGCAGATAATCTCTTTGCCGGTTGACGGCGCGATGCGGCGAAAGGCGAGTACGTTTTCAGACACGTTATCTACTTCGATCCATTCAAAGCCGCTCGGTTCACTGTCGGCTTCCCAGAGCGCGCCGTGTTTCCGGTAAAGCTTATTCAGATCTGTGATTAACGCTTGCACGCCCTGGTGAACCGGAGTTTCCAGCAAATGCCAGTCGAGGCTTTCTGTCTCATTCCATTCGCGCCACTGGCCAAACTCGCCACCCATGAAGAGAAGCTTCTTGCCCGGATGCGCCCACATATAAGCGTATAGCGCGCGCAGGTTGGCGAACTTTTGCCATTCTTCGCCCGGCATCTTGTTGAGCAGCGCGCCCTTCATGTGCACTACTTCATCGTGAGAGAAGGGCAGCACAAAGTTCTCAGTCCACGCATAGATCAAACCGAAAGTCAGAGAGGTGTGATTGCCCGCGCGAAAGAACGGGTCAGTTTGAAAATACTTGAGCGTGTCATGCATCCAGCCCATGTTCCACTTGAAATCAAAACCCAGACCCCCGGCATAAACCGGATGACTCACCGCGGGCCATGCGGTTGATTCTTCCGCAATCATGAGCGTGCCCGGACACTCGCGATGAGTGACTTCGTTCAGTTCCTTAATGAACGAGATCGCTTCCAGATTCTCGCGGCCGCCGAGTTCGTTCGGCACCCACTCGCCCTCTTTGCGGCTGTAGTCGAGATAAAGCATCGATGCCACCGCATCGACCCGCAGCCCGTCCAGATGGAACTCGCGCAACCAAAAGAGGGCGTTCGAGATCAGGAAATTTCGCACTTCGTTGCGGCCATAGTTGAAGATGTATGTGCCCCAGTCCGGATGTTCACCTTTGCGCGGATCGGCGTGCTCGTAAAGCGCCGTGCCGTCAAAGCGCCCGAGGGCGAATGCATCCTTGGGAAAATGAGCAGGCACCCAATCCATGATCACACCCAGACCCTCCTGGTGAAGATGGTCGACTAAAAAGCGCAGGTCATCGGGCGACCCGTAACGCGATGAGGGCGCGAAGTAGGCACTGACCTGATATCCCCAGGATGGTCCGTATGGATGTTCCTTAAGCGGAAGAAACTCGACGTGCGTAAAGCCGTTCTTGATCGCATAGTCAGCGAGCAGCGGCGCCATCTCGCGATAGGTAAGCGGGCGATTATCATCTTCTATGATCCTTCGCCACGAGCCGAAGTGCACTTCGTAGATCGAAAAAGGCTCCCGCCATGCCTGTCGCTTCTTACGCTGCGTCATCCAGGCACGATCGCGGAACTTATATTCTGACTTGAAGACTACGGACGAAGTATTGGGAGGAACCTCCATCATCAAGGCGTATGGATCTGCTTTCAGAAACTTGTGCCGTCCGGACTTGATCTCGTACTTATAAAGTTCGCCCTGTCTCAAGCCGGGAATGAAGATCTCCCAAACGCCTGAACTCCCGAGGCTTCTCATCGGATTCCTGGCGCCGTCCCATTCGTTGAAGTCGCCGACAACGCTAACGCTTTTGGCGTTCGGCGCCCAGACGGCGAAGCGGACTCCACGCGTGCCTTCATGAGTCGCCACATGCGCGCCGAGCTTTTCATAAACGTGTTCGTGTCGGCCTTCGCCAAACAAATGCAAGTCGAGTTCGCCGAGAGTTGGCGAGAAGTCTTGAGGTGACTTTGGAGAGTTCGCTTTGGCACGCTTGCTCGTCGCATCGATAGTGGTCTTACTTTGCGACTTTGCGCCTTTGCGGGAGCTCTTAGCCGCTACCGATGCGCTCGTCTGCGGCCTCCGTGTGTTCTTGCGAATCATTACGTTTTTTCGAAAAGAGGCTTCGTCGTGCCGGGAGCGCGGACGTCCCGTCCGCACCAGCGCGCGTAGCGCACTTTCTGTCGCCCGCTAAAGCCGGCTCTTCAATATCAATGATGCTCTAATCCCCGGGTTCAGCTTCGCTCCACCCGGGGCTACATGCTGCCGTCTGCTTCGCAGACTCGTTGAGTCCTTATCCCAATCGTGACCCTGCAGTACCGAAGGGCCTTACCTCCGATGTCACGTCGCCAGTGCTTCTTCTCGGGTTTGACTGGGCTTCAATGGTTCAACCAGTCTGCGATAAATATCTGCTCCGCTTCCCATCTCAGTCCGATTGCTCTTCGCTTCCGCGAGCATATCCAAAAAACGCTCCTGTATCGACGGCAGATCCAACTGATCCATCAAGTCAATCGCCCGCGCGGCGTACTTCAGGATCTGAATCGTTTCGATTCCGGAGACGTCGTTAAAGAACCAGCCGCAACTGGTGTACATCAAAAGCAACATACGCTGTAGTTCGAGGTACGTCAGCGCGCGCCATTGTTCCGCGGTTGATAACCATCGTCCCGCGTGGTTATATAAGAAGTTCTCGCGGGAATGACTTTGATCGAGGACCAGTGCGATGCTTTCATCACGAGCCTGCCAGGGATCTTTGAAGAGATCTCCACGCGTCGCTTCAAAGTGAGTGGCATTCACGTCTCGCAAGATATCCAGGGCCTGCCGTAAAGGAGTGCGCCAACTCTGATGCCATCCAGGTTCGCCTCCAGTATGACAACCGCAATCGCGAATCCAACGGCCGACTCCATGGACGCAACTCCAGGATGTTCCTTCGCCGGTTGGGCCATTGCTGATCTCAACTTCGAAGGCCGGCGGGTGCTGATCGAGGTACGCTCCGTAGTTGGTAACCCGCAAGGCCCGCGCCGGCGCGTCGATTTCCACAGCATGGGCCAGACATACATCGCCGAACTTGAAATGATGGCCGTAGGTTTCGCCATCCGTGGCAACGCTTAATAATTCTTTTGCCTTCGCCGCCTGCGCAAATCGATCGGCTAGTCCCTCGCTTGACTGCAAAAGGTTTTCGAAGGCTATAGCCCGCGAAGTTGGTCCGTCATAGAAAAACACTACAATTGATCGGTCAGAGCCGTCGCGATGTGAATATCGATATGCGATTCCGGTGTCGATGGTTTGCTCGTTCACGTCAAGCCATTCGTCGTGGTCAATCGCCCGGACACGGGACGCCTGATGCGGTGCGAGAATAACGAACCGCAGGCCTGCCTCGATTAGCACAGCCATGACGTCGTCATTGCAGGCCGTCTCTGGCAACCAAATCGATTCCGCTTCGCGCCCGAAGCGTTCGCGGAAATCCGCCAGGCCCCATTGAATCTGGGTTTGCCGGTCACGTTCATTACACAACGGCAAGATCGGATGGCCGTAGGCTTGCGCTATCGCATTGCCGTGTCCGGCCCGCGCGCGGGCGCTTTGCTTATCGGCCTCGATGATATCGGCGTACGTGTCGGGGTGTTGGTCCTTGAGCCAACTCAGCAGGGTCGGTCCAAAATTAAAGCTGATGTTCGCATAGTTGTTCACCATTCGTTCCAGGCCCGTCGCCGGATCAAGCAGGCGTACGCCGGCATTTGGCTGGTAACACTCGGAATGGATGCGTTCGTTCCAGTCGTGAAAAGGCGCAGCGCCGGGCTCGGCCTCGACGACACCGGTCCAGGGATTCTCGCGCGGTGGTTGATAGAAATGGCCGTGGATAATCAGTGCGGGCATGGACTAATCAGAACACAGGCAGTGAAAAGGCACAAAAGGAAACTGACGCCCACCCAGAATCTTTTATGCTTTTGAGGCTCGACATGGGCTTGCACAAAAAGTCGCCGCGGACCGAAAGGCGACTGCCTCTTTCCTAACCGGCGGAACGCGGAGCGCTGTCATTAGCACCGCGGCTTTAGCCCGGTGGTAGCTTTGCTCAAAAATCGATTGGTGCTAGTAACGAGTTTCGTGTTCAGTTCGTGTGACTTCGTGGATCGTTCCTTTTGTCCAGAAAAACAAAGACGATCCACGAAGTCACAGGAACCAGAATATATCCGCATTGTTTTTGAGTTAATCTAATTATTGCGATCGTTTCTGAAACGCGAGCCATGCCGCTCCAATCAATCCCGCATCGTCGCCACATTCTGCCGGCACGATCCGGCATCGGAGAGCCGGCACCCGAAACGCGCGCCGCAAAACTTCCTCCCGAGCAGATGGCGCCAGGAGATCCCATGCTGCCGAGACTCCTCCGCCGATGACAATCGTTTCCGGATTAAAAATGTTGATGTAACTGGCCATTGCGACGCCGAGATAGACGCCTGCCTTGTGAAATACTTTGAGTGCCAGCTCATCGCCGGCCACCGCTGCACTCCAAACTTTTTGTGAACTCAGATCCGCTGAGGCAATTGAGTGCAAACTGGAGTCAGGGTGTTCAGCCAGACCTTCACGCGTCATGCGCACAATTGCCGTGGCGCTGGCATAAACCTCGAGGCATCCGGTATT
>JAWWPL010000114.1:0-9375 GCA_033850605.1 Blastocatellia bacterium
GGCCGTTCTTGATTACGTACACGTAGATCGAGCCTGAAATCGAACGCAGGGCCCGCTGCGGGACCAGCACAGCTGATTCGGTCTGCGGCAACAGAATTCGTACCGTCGCAAACTGTCCCGGCTTTAACTCTGCTTTCGGATTGTCGACATCCGCTTCAATTGTCAGCGTACGTGATGCGGTTGTGACGTTTGGCGAAACCCGCGCCACGCGGCCGGCAAAGTTGCGATCGGGATACCCTGACACGCTGACCGAAACGCTTTCGCCGGCATGAACTTGCGGAATCGCCGCTTCGGGAATGTCTATGCGTACTCGCAGCGGATTCAGATTCACCACCGTCGCGACTTTCTGTTGCGGTGAAACGTATTCGCCGACATCGGCCGGACGCTCAGAAACAAAGCCCGGCATCGGCGAGACCACGACCGTGTAGCCGAGATTGCGCTTTGCCAGGGCCACCTGAGTCGCCGCGGCATCGACCGCGGCCTGCGAATTTGCGACTGTGGCGTAGTTTTGTTGGGCCAGATGAATCAGCGCCTGGTATTGCTCTTCGAGCTGATCGCGTTGCGATTTCTGCTGGTCATAGGTCGCCCGCGCGATGTCGCCGGTCTCGACCAATTTTTCGTAACGCTTCAGATTTTTGTCAGCCAGCTCGAATGCATAGCGCGCCGCTTTTACCTCAGGCACATTCTCGGGATTGAATTTTTGCCCGGGCCGCAAACCAATCTTGGCTTCATTCTGGCGCAGGGTTGCTTTCGCCTGATCCAGTTGGGCTTGCGCCTGTTGTACACGGATGCGAAAGTCCGCGTCATCGAGCTTGACGATCATTTGCCCGCGTCGCACCGAACTGCCCAGGTCAACGCCAACGGCGGCAACCTTGCCCGAAGTTTCGGCGGCCACATCAGCCTGTTCGTTTGCGGCCAGACTGCCGTTGGCTTCGAAGTAACGCGGCAGTTGCCGCAAAACAGCAGAGGTGGTGCTGACTGCAACCGCCGCCGGGGTAGGACTGGCAGAGGCGCCGGCATTGTTGCCCTGTCCCTTAGAGCGGCTACAGCCAGTCAAACTCGCACCGACGGCCGCAGCCAAAAGAAATAAAAGGATGAGTTTAAGCGGTCCTGGAAGACTCATTACGCGATCTCTTTCTCCGTGAATTCACTCTTAGCGTCGTTTTCCGCGATCCGTTCTTCCGGCCACTCGCGATCTTTTTCGCCGCGAGCCGCTTGCCGGTGGATTTGATTTTGCGCAGCAGCGGTCTTCCTGCTTCTTCTTTGGCCGCGATTCCGTGCAAAAGGATTCCGGCGAATTCGCGCGCCGCGACTTGATTCGAAATTTTCAGCAGACTCCGCTTCCGATCCCACAAATTGTTATTCAACGAGTGATGCATAACCATGCCGATAAAAGCACGCACCACGACGGAAGGCTCAATCCCAACGATTGCCCCTTCCCGCTGCCGCTCGCGAATGTAATTTCCGAGAGAGCGATAAACTCGCCGCACGAATTTCTCCCAGAACATGTGGGCCAGGGCGTGTTCTTCCAGAGCCGAATGCAGCAGCAGTCTTTGAAATTCCGGATCTGAGTCGTGTTGATTCAACGCCTCGAGAGCGATTCCCTCAAAGACGGCGCGGTCATCTTTGCTTTCCATTGCTTCGGTCACTGCCTGTCGCGGATCCAGCGTATCGTGTACACAGGCCTTCTGATCGAGAATGGCGCTATACAGCATTTCCTTGTTGGCAAAGTGGCGAAAGACCATGGCCTCGGAAACGCCGGCGGCCAACGCGATTTCCTTAGTGGTCGTGCCGCGAAAGCCGCGCTGCGAAAACAAGCGCATGGCAATCCGCAGAATTTGCAGACGGCGCGCGTCTCCGGCCATGCGTGCACCATTCCCGTTGGCGCCGCTATTCGGCATCGTCTTCTTGTTTTGAGTTGCCAATGGTAGTTTCAGATCGGTTCCGAAGTAAGTACTCACTTACCATCTGCCCAACCATAAAGTCAAGCGAAGAACTTCGGCGCTGGCGGAGGCGGTATTTGAATCGGAGCCAAAGTTATCAGTGCGGGCCGGTACAGAACCAGAGGCGGTAGCGATCGGATCCTGGCACTCAACTCTATTCAAATTCTCTCCTTTTAGGTAGTAGTGTTAGGTGGTGTCGAAGTTGAACGTATGACCCGGTCGCTACCGCTCCCGGTTCTGTAACGCCGCCTTCAGGGGAGTAATACTAATTTTCGCAACCGGGCAGGGGTTTCCCTCGTATGGAGAGTTTGGTAATACCCGCAAGCGAGGAGTCAACGAAATGCCAGAAGCAACGGAAAGCGGTCAACAGGCGCCGAACACGGCAATTATCAAGGGTAGCAATGGGAGAGAATTAAGCATGTCAGAATTTGCAGAAGATGCGCACGAATATGGAAGAAAGATCGTCGACGCCGCGTCGCGAGCCGGCGATTTTGTGAGCGAAAAGGTCAATGTCGTCGGCGATACGATCAAAAACCTGCAAGGCAAAGATATTAATCAGATTGCCGGCGAAGCCAAAGACTATGCCCGCGAAAACCCGGGCCAGGCAATTCTGATCTCCGCGGTCGCTGGTGTGGTGCTCGGCTTTTTGCTGCGCGGACGAAGATAACTGGAGTGCGGCGGCAAGCGTGAGGCCGCTTTGGCTAATCAGTAGTTTTTCCCGAACCCCCGGTTCACAGTCGGGGTTAATGTTCCGTGTGTGCGAGGTCAGTGATACCGCGGGAAAAGATTCAGCGCAGTTAATGCCAGCCCAACGTAAGATTGAATCTCCTGCGGCTGAAATCGGTAACCGCCACGAAAGACGAAGAGTTGGTTCCCTCCCCCATCCGTACACGTTCCGAGATACTGCTCGTAAAAAGAGAGCAGCCCGTCGTTAAATGTTTGGCGAATCGCCGGCTCATCCTGCCCGCGCAGGATGTATCGACGGGAAAACTCGGGCCGTTGTCCAAAGTCAATGTCCTGATAACCAAAAGCAGTGAAGATCTTGAGCAGAACATTCTCTGGTCGTAAAGAGAAGTAAGGCACGCTGAAGTTCGGCTGTTCAAGATAGACGACAGACTGACGATGTACCTGCCGGTTCTTGCCGTAGCCCGTGACATAGACATAATCAAAAACAGCGGCCTTGGTGCCGCTGGCTGCGCCATACATGAAATTCTTGATCTCTCTGCCGTGACCCTGGTTGAACAACGTAAAGCGCTCGAGTCCGGCAATCATGTTCAGCGGAGCACTAGCCGCGAAACTCCATCCCAGTTGCGACGCGGTAAGTTGCAGTTGGCGGGTTCGCTCCTTCTCTTTCTGCCACGAGTAGACAGCGATGACGGCGACCAGACCAAAAACGGTCGTAAGGATGACAATAGGAAAAAGAACAACCCACATTTTATGAAGTTAGGATCGACCAGTTCGTTACAGACGGGATCCAGCTATTCAACCGGTGCGCCGACAAATGAGCACCATGATCACGTTGAGGTTTCGCCTGACGAAGCTGAAGAGCTATTCCCTCGCTCCTGCCTGTCTCAATATCTCAGCTACATCGGTGCGGTTTTTGGTGGTGGCCATAGTTAAGGCCGTAACGCCGCTCTTTGCGCGCACGTTAACATTCGCTCTGCGCGAGATTAGTAAACGTACCGCCGCGACGTGTCCCTGAAATGATGCGATCATCAGCGGGGTCACTCCGTTTTTGTTTTGCGCATCAATGTTTGCTCGTCCCGACAACAGTTCGTCCATCACGTCAGTCTTGCCCAACGCCGAGGCCAGGATCAAAGCATTGTCGCCATCGACGTCGCCCTGATCCGGTCGCGCACCCCTGGCCAGCAATAGCCTGACCACCGGCACCAAACCTTCCGCGGCCGATCCAATCAAGGCAGTCGAACCTTTTTTGTTTGTCCCGTTAACATTGGCGCCAGCTTTCAGCAATGCGTCCATTGCTTCCAGCTTTCCATTCGTGGCGGCGTAGTAGAGAGCGGCATCGCCATCCTTATCCCCGGCGTTCACGTCTACGCCGGCTGCGACGATCGCTGGAATGAGATCTGCCCGACCCTTGCCGGCGGCCAGCATCAGAGTGGTGCGGCCTTGCTCATCCACTTTCAAAACGTCGGCGTTAGACGCTGGTCGCGAGTTGTCGCTGGCTGACCCTCCACGGCGGGCCACTTTGCGCAGATCCGGACGGCGCAGGCCGACATACTCCGGAGCAATCTGAGCGGCGCGAGCGTCCGTAACGCGGGCGCGCGAATCCTCTCCCAGTGCGCGATAAACGTCACCGAGCATCAACCAGCCATCTTCGTCGTCACTACTTTTTTGCGTGTACTCTTCAAGTTGAGTCCGCGCCTCAGTCAAACGCCCATCGAGAATCAACAGTCCCACGCGGTCCGGAGCATAGGTCGAACCAAGATTTACCGCAGCGGTCCATTGCTCACGAGCATCCGCAAAATCTTCAGTCATGTAATAGATCAGGCCGATGTTTGAGCGCGGCGCTCCATCCTTCGGATTCAGCTTGATAGCCTCCAGGTACTGTTGCGCGGACGGGAGCAGCTGACCGAGCTTTTGCAGCATGACTGCATAATTAAATCGCGCTGAGAAGTCTTTCGGATCAATGTCAACTGCTTTTTTCGCTTCGACAGCCGCGTCGCTATAGCGGCGCTGGCTGCTCAAGACTCGAACCAGCTCCAGATGCAGGACAAGCAGCGGCTGGGGCGTTAGCGTCACCGACTTGCGGTATGCACTTTCGGCCTCGGAATAACTTTGACGCAAGGAAAGCACGTAACCGAGCGCGAGATATCCGTAATAGTTGTCCGGTTGCGCGGTTACTGATCGCCGCGCCGCCGCCAGCGCTTCGTCGAGACGCTGCAGCTCGCTATAGGTAAACGCCAGGCGCGCATACGGCTCGCTATCGCCGTGGCTGAGTCCCGCCGCGCGCTGATAGGACTTTTCAGCTTCGGCAAATTTCTTCTGATTGTAATAGGTGTGTCCCAGACCGAGATACGGTCGCGGATCCGCGGGAGCAAGCTTGGCTGCCAACTGATAGCCTCGTTCGGCAGCTTCGTTACGACCGTTCGCGCGGGCATCGTCGGCGAGACTGAGCGCGTCTTCCAGCTGTCCGGAGTTATTCACAGGCTGCGGGCGGGTTCCGACTTTGGGTTTGGGACCAGCGGGCGTGGGATGGGTAACCTTTTTCGCGGGCAGTTTCATCGCCGCGCCGGTGTCCGCAATAACTCCCCCACCGGCGCCTGATCCGTGCTGCGCTCGGATCACCGAAACCGAACCAAATACACTAAGTGCGAGGGTTAGCAGCAGAGCCCCACGTACGCGGATAATCAAGATCGTCATTTAAAGCAATTCCTCTCTCTTTGGCGAGACAGTCTGATTGGCAACCTCACCGTTCACACTCAGGGGAAACGCCGCTAGCATTGCAAACTTTAATCGTGCAGGCAAGAAAAATCGGATGGCATGCGCTTAGACTGTTACCGCTTCACGGTATTCGCCCCAGACACTGCGCAGGCGATTACTGATTTCGCCGACGGTGGCATAGGCCTCGACGCAATCGAGAATTCGTGGCAGGACATTCTCGCTACCGCGCGCCGTCTCTTCCAGTTTCACCAGCGAGGTTTCTACGGCGTTCGAGTCACGACGCTCGCGTAATGCGCGCAGCCTCTGGACCTGAGTTTCTTCGATTGAGGCATCGACACGCAGGGTCTTGACCTGTGGCCCTTCGTCACTTTGGAACTGGTTAACGCCGACTACAATCGCATCGTGAGTCTCGACGGCGCGCTGGTATTCGTAAGCCGAGTTTTGAATCTCGCGCTGGATATAACCTGTCTCGATCGCGCGCAGGGTCCCGCCCATGGCGTCGATCTTGTTGAGATAGTCAACTGCCCGCTGCTCGATCTCCGTGGTCAGCTCTTCAATAGCGTAAGAGCCGGCCAGCGGATCGACTGTGTCGGCTACTCCCGATTCATACGCGATGACCTGTTGAGTCCGCAGCGCGACCCGTGCCGCGTCTTCGGTCGGCAACGCGAGCGCTTCATCCATCGCATTCGTGTGTAGAGACTGTGTGCCGCCCAACACCGCCGCCAATGCCTGGATGGTTGTGCGCGCAACATTCACTTCGGGCTGTTGCGCGGTCAAGGTCGAGCCCGCCGTCTGCGTGTGAAAGCGCAACATCAGCGAGCGCGGATCGCGCGCGTGAAAGCGGTCGCGCATGATTCGCGCCCACAACCGGCGCGCGGCGCGAAACTTCGCTATCTCTTCCAAAAGGTTGTTGTGCGCGTTGAAGAAGAACGAGATGCGCGGCGCAAACTCGTCCACCCCGAGCCCTGCTGCAATCGCGGCTTCGACATAGGCGATGGCGTCGGCGATTGTGAACGCAACTTCCTGCACGGCGGTCGAGCCGGCTTCGCGAATGTGATAGCCGCTAATCGAAATCGTGTTCCAGTTCGGGACTTCACGCGCGCAGAACGCAAAGGTGTCGGTAATCAAACGCAACGACGGCGCCGGCGGAAAAATATAAGTCCCACGCGCGATGTACTCTTTCAGGATATCGTTCTGTAATGTACCGCTGACCTTTTCAAAGGCGACGCCCTGCTTTCGCGCCACGGCGAGATACAGAGAAAGCAAGATGGCCGCCGTCGCATTGATGGTCATCGAAGTTGATACTTCGCCAAGAGGAATGCCTTCGAACAGAGTCAGCATGTCTTCGAGCGAATCAATCGCTACGCCCACCTTGCCAACTTCTCCACTAGACAGTGGATCGTCGGAATCCAGACCAATTTGGGTAGGCAGATCAAACGCTACGGAGAGGCCGGTGGTGCCCTGGGCAAGGAGATACTTGTAGCGCGCGTTTGATTCCGCGGCGCTGGCATAACCGGCGTACTGGCGCATCGTCCAAAGGCGCCCGCGGTACAGGTTGCGTCTGATACCTCTGGTAAACGGAAAGTCGCCGGGATCGCCGAGGTCGCGATCATATTCGACCGGGACGGTATTTGAGGGATTGAAGTCAACCGGCAATTCCAGGCCCGACGAAGTTTTGAAGTGCTCGCGGCGGTTGCCTGTGTCATTGACACCTGTCGCTTTGGTCTTGGTAGCCATCGAAGTTAGCGGCTGTTGCGGGTCCATCTGCGAATCGCCCGAAGGCTAGCATACGGACTACGAGCGCGGCAATTCGCTTGTACCACGCGCAGCTTGCGCGTGTCTTCACCGTCACACTGCATCTTGCGCATGTCTTCACCTGCACGGCGCCTGTGCCACGTTTTTCCCAATGGCGCCCCGGGACTTGACCCCTCGGCCACGTTTGACCGAGGTGCTCATGTGACTTAGCATTACAAATCAGTCATCGATAAGGACTCGGCGTTGATGGACGAACACACCAAAAAGCTTACGGAAAAGGTAGGCACCGCGATTAACGAATCAGTTCAGCAATCGGCGGGCGTGGCGGCGGCGATTGAGCAACTGCGCGAAGCCGGATTCGACATGGAACTGACTCTAAAACTCGAGATTGTTTTGCGGCCTCTCCGCCAGGACGAGTCCGGCAAAGATAGCGACGGCTCTCTCGAGCTGACCGACGAAGATCTAAAGATCCTGCGATCCATGAAGATCAGAATTGATCAGGAAGAATAGCATTCGAATCCTGCTCAAGGTGTACAACGCAGGAGCGGCTGACCCAGAAGCCGGATCGCGGACATCCTGTCCGCCAGCGGACAGAGTCCGCTCAGACGTGGCGAGAAGGATCGCTCCAGAAGCGGTTCGCGCTACGCGCTCAGGCGGACAAGATGTCCGCGTTCCGATCTCGACCTGTGCAGGTCTATAAACATCTCGTGCCTAACGGCACAAACACAAGATACTCACCGCCGCAAAAAAGCGATCCTACTCCGGCTTCTCGGTACCACCGGTGAGCGTCTGTTGCCGCAAGGCTGCCGCTCCCACAAAACCGCCCATTCCCATCGTTTCCACCGCGGTGCTCGGGATGATCATCAGCGCGCCTTTTTCCTTCAAACCTTCGTACAACATGTTCATCGCCCGCAGGTGCATCGCCGTAGGGTTGTTGCGATAGGACTCTGATGCTTTGCTGAACTGAGCGGCGATTTCCACTTCGGCCTGGGCCAGGATCACGCGCGCAGCCTTCTCGCGCGCCGCCTGCGCCTCGCGCGACATCGCATCCTGTAACGCCGCTGGGATAATCACGTCGCGCATCTCGACCGATTGCACGGTCACGCCCCAGGGATTCGAGCGTTCATCGATCAGCTTCTGCAATTCGTCTTCGATGCGCTCACGACCACGCAACAGATCGCTCAACGACGTGCGGCCGATTATGTCTCGCAGGGCGGTCTGGGCCGCCCAGCTTACGGCCGCGGGATAATTTTGCACTTCGAGCGCTGCTTTCTCTGGATCGTAAACCACCCAAAACAATACCGCATCGACATTGACCGGGACGGTATCACTGGTTAGTGTCTCTTCCGCGGCGAACGCCGTCGTGATTACACGCTGATCGATCCAACTGGAGATGTTATCGACGAACGGAATGATCCAGAAGAGTCCCGGACCGCGCAAGCCAATGAATTTTCCCAGACGAAGTACGACCGCACGCTCCCATTGTCGTGCGATCTTTGGCGACTGTGCCAACAACAGGCCCAGCAGTACCCCGACTATCGCCCCGCCGGGATTAAGAGTCAGCAAGGTTGCCAGCGCGCCGAAGACTACCGGCACAAGGAACGCTACGGCCTGGACAAAGTTCAGCCGCGGCGCATTCACCGGTAAGTTACTCCTGGTTTCAAAATTTGTAATGTTAGCCATACAAGTCTTCTCCTTCTTGCGGGTAGCGCAAGTTCTTTAACTTCTACTTTTTCGTCTGCTTTGCAGATGCTCAATCACCTCGTCGATCGAAAATCCCCTGGTATGTGTCTGAGCAATGAAGTGATCGGTCAACTCACGAAGGTGCCGGTCCCGATCGCGCCGGTTGGTGGCCTCATGCGGCCGCGCGCTCACGAAAGTCCCGACACCTCTGCGGGTTTCGACCACCCCGGCGCGTTCCAACTCGGCATAAACCTTGGCCACGGTGTTCGCGTTAATGCGCAACTCGACCGCCAGCTGCCGGACTGTCGGCAGCTGATCGCCGATTTGCAGCCGCCCGGTCGAGATCGCAAAGCGAATGGACCTTTCCAGTTGAGCGTAAAGCGGCGTCGGATGATTGGAATCTACCTGAAACATTGTTGCCCCATTGTGCTACGACAATGGTACAAGTAAAGTTTCGCTTTGTTTGTGTCAGAAGCCCGACCGTGAGGGAGGGCCACGTCGGCGCCACGTCTCTGTGGAAGCAGGTCCCAATTTTCGCCTTAGCACCGAGGCTTGATCAGTTGGATTGACTGGATTTCACCGGGCTAAAGCC